>SCUZ01000028.1 GCA_004322535.1 Rugosibacter sp. | reverse complement strand
ATATTGCCATGACCGTCAAGCTGATCGCTCCGATTGCGATGGAAGAGGGTCTGCGCTTCGCTATCCGCGAAGGCGGTCGTACCGTCGGTGCGGGTGTTGTGGCAAAGGTTATTGAGTAAATTCAATCGTTTTATTTGAGGGCGACACTCTGGAAACGGGGTGTCGCTTTGTGGTTTCTGTTACAGGGGTGTAGCTCAATTGGCAGAGCGGCGGTCTCCAAAACCGCAGGTTGGGGGTTCGATTCCCTCCGCCCCTGCCACTTCGATTTTGTTTCACTAACTGATGTGGTTTAAATGGCCGACAAACTTAAGTTTTCGCTGGCGCTTTTGCTTTTGGTAGCAGGTATCTCCGGGTTTTATTACCTTGGCGAACAGCCGATGATCGTGCGAGTCCTCTCTGTGCTGGCAGGCATTGGGGCTGGTGTTGCGGTGGCTTGGTTTACCTCTCCGGGGCAGCGTTTTACAAATTTCAGCCGTGAGGCGGTTGCTGAGACAAAGAAGGTTGTTTGGCCTACACGTCGTGAAACTCTACAGGTGACGGGCGTTGTTTTTAGTTTCGTGCTGGTGATGGCAGTCGTATTGTGGGCGACTGACAAAAGCCTTGAGTGGGTACTTTATGATCTTATCCTGGGCTGGAAAAAATAATGACCAAACGTTGGTATGTTGTGCACGCTTACTCCGGGTTTGAGAAGTCCGTGCAGCGCGCGCTGATTGAACGAATTACGCGTGCAAATATGCAGGATAAATTTGGCCAGATACTTGTGCCTGTAGAAGAGGTTATTGAAATGAAAAACGGACAAAAAAGAGTGTCCGAGCGAAAATTTTTCCCCGGCTATGTGCTGGTTGAGATGGACATGGATGATGATTCATGGCATTTGGTCAAAAGTACCGCTAAGGTGACTGGATTCATTGGTGGCACGGCGATGAATCCAACGCCGATTTCAGAAAAAGAAGTGGCAAAGATTATGCAGCAAGTTCAGGATGGTGTTGAAAAGCCGCGTCCGAAGGTATTGTTTGAAATGGGTGAAATGGTGCGTATCAAAGAGGGGCCGTTTACTGACTTCAATGGCAACGTTGAAGGAGTGAATTACGAAAAAAGTCGATTGCATGTTTCGGTCACTATTTTCGGCCGGTCTACGCCTGTTGAGCTTGATTTTGCGCAAGTCGAAAAGGTTTAACTGGTTTTGATTCTGTTTCGACTGCGCCGCGGCAGTCGGGTGTTTTGTTTTAGCGGCAAGAGGAGCGCAAGTAGGAATCCCGAATGCGCGTTAAAACTCATTTAGTAAAGGAGCCATCATGGCAAAGAAGATCGTCGGTTACATCAAGCTACAGGTGCCTGCAGGCAAGGCTAATCCATCACCCCCTATTGGCCCGGCACTTGGTCAACGTGGTTTGAACATCATGGAGTTCTGTAAGGCATTTAATGCGCAAACGCAGGGCTTGGAGCCTGGCTTGCCTATTCCGGTAGTGATTACTGCGTTTGCTGACAAGAGCTTTACTTTTGTCATGAAGACGCCGCCTGCAACCATTCTGATCAAGAAGGCCGCAGGCATACAAAAAGGCTCGGCTAGGCCGCATACCGATAAAGTTGGTTCAATTACCAAGGCTCAGGCTGAAGAAATCGCCAAGGCAAAAATGCCTGATCTTACGGCAGCAGACCTTGACGCAGCGGTTCGAACAATTGCAGGCTCTGCTCGCAGCATGGGCATCACTGTGGAGGGCATCTGATCATGGCTAAGCTTTCTAAACGCGTTCAGGCTATCCGCGCAAAGATAGATCCAAACAAAACGTATGTGCTGGGCGAGGCTTTAAGCTTGGTTAAGGGTTGCGCAAATGCCAAGTTTGATGAGTCTATTGATATCTCAGTAAACCTTGGCATTGATGCCAAGAAATCCGATCAAGTCGTGCGTGGTTCAGTAGTGCTTCCTGCAGGAACAGGCAAAACCGTTCGCGTTGCAGTGTTTGCCCAAGGTGAAAAGGCCGAAGCAGCGAAAGCCGCTGGGGCGGATGTCGTCGGTTTTGAAGACTTGGCAGCGGATGTCAAAGCGGGCAACATGAATTTTGATATTGTTATCGCCACGCCTGATGCTATGCGAGTTGTTGGCGCTTTAGGTCAAATCCTTGGCCCCCGCGGTTTGATGCCGAATCCAAAAGTTGGCACGGTCACGATGGATGTAGTCACGGCAGTAAAAAACGCCAAGGCAGGTCAAGTTCAATACCGTACCGACAAGTCGGGCATTATTCACTGCACGCTGGGCCGTGCATCGTTTAGCGTCGAAGCTTTGCAGCAGAATTGTGTCGCACTCATCGACGCACTGCAAAAAGCACGTCCGAATGGTTCAAAAGGACAATATTTAAAGAAGATATCGCTATCCAGCACCATGGGTATCGGTGTTCGTATTGAGCAGTCCAGCATTGGAGTTCTGGGCTAAAAGACTTTGGGCTGCTGCACTCGCTAATTTAGGGGTGCGGCAGGTTATCAAAGACCGCAGGTGTCCATGCGGACTTAAGCGGTAGCAACAACTCATCGTTGCTGCAGCCTGCGCAGATGGCGTCACCCGATCACAGGAAATGCTTTTGCAGATTCTGAATGAAGGCCGCCGTATTGCCAGCGCCGACTTTCCGGCGAGGGCGTTTTACTAGGAGGTGACCGTGAGTCTTAATCTTGACGACAAGAAGGCGGTAGTTGCAGAGGTTTCCGCAGTAGTTGCGAAAGCCCAGTCGATCATCGTCGCCGAGTATCGTGGTCTTGGAGTGGTTGATCTCACTGGTTTGCGTGCTAAGGCACGTCAATCTGGTGTGTATTTGCGCGTACTGAAAAATACCCTGGCGCGACGTGCTTTAACCGGCACGCCGTTCGAGGCGCTATCTATCCAGCTTGTTGGCCCGCTGATCTATGGAATTTCCTCAGATCCAGTAGCTGCCGCCAAGTTGCTCAATGATTTCGCCAAGGGTAAAGATCAGATTGTTATCAAGGCTGGTGCGATGCCCAACTACGTCCTCGACGCAGCGGGTGTTAAAGCATTAGCCACGATGCCGAGCCGTGAGGAGCTGTTGTCCAAGCTGCTGGGCACGATGCAAGCACCAATCACTCAGTTTGTACGTACGCTCAACGAAATCCCGACAAAGTTTGTGCGGGGTCTTGCTGCTGTGCGTGATGCAAAAACGACTGCGTAATCGTATTTTATTGATCCAAAATTCATTTAGGAGTTGCAATTATGGCTGTTAACAAAGCTGAAATTCTCGAAGCCATCGCTGGCATGACAGTTCTCGATCTTTCCGAGTTGATCAAGGAAATGGAAGAGAAGTTTGGTGTTTCTGCGGCTGCGGCTGCTGTTGCTGTTGCTGCACCCGCTGCTGCCGCCGCCGCCGCAGAAGAGCAAACCGAATTCAACGTCATGCTGCTCGCAGCTGGCGAGAAGAAGGTTGAAGTGATCAAGGTTGTTCGCGCAGCGACAGGCCTTGGCCTGAAGGAAGCCAAAGATGTTGTTGATGGTGCCCCCAAGGCTGTTAAAGAAGGTGTTTCCAAGGCCGATGCGGAAGCCCTCAAAAAGCAGCTTGAGGATGCTGGCGCGAAGGTCGAAATCAAGTAATTTTTGCCTTGAAACGGGTTGGCAGCCTTGTTGCCAACTCGTTTTCATTGTTATGCGCTACTTTAATAAAATCTGCCAGGAGTTAATCTGGAGCAGGGGCTAAACAAAAAAACTGCGTGCAGTTTTTTCTTTTACCCCCCCGATGTCTGAATCACGAACGGAGACACCATGCCTTATTCTTACACTGAAAAAAAGCGTATCCGCAAAAGTTTTGCCAAACGGGAGAATGTGCTTAATATCCCATTCCTGCTGGCAACGCAGATCGATTCTTACATGCACTTTCTGCAAACCGATGTGTCGCCTGGCGCGCGAAAAAATCAGGGTCTGCAAGCTGCATTCGCGTCAATTTTCCCAATTGTTGCGCACTCGGGTAACGCCAGACTTGAATTTATTGAGTATGCGTTGGGCGAGCCATCGTTTGATGTAAAAGAATGTCATCAGCGTGGTTTAACGTTCGCTAGCCCATTGCGGGCAAAGGTGCGTTTGATACTGTTGGATCGCGATACAAAAGCAGTTAAAGAAGTTAAGGAAGATCAGCCATTGTATATGGGTGAAATTCCGCTCATGACCACGACAGGCTCGTTTGTTATCAACGGTACGGAACGAGTGATTGTTTCTCAGCTGCATCGTTCGCCGGGCGTATTTTTCGAGCATGACAAAGGTAAGACGCACAGCTCCGGAAAATTGTTATTTTCGGCGCGTATTATTCCTTACCGCGGCTCTTGGTTGGATTTTGAGTTTGATCCGAAGGATATTTTGTTCTTTCGCATTGACCGTCGTCGCAAAATGCCCGTGACTATTTTGCTCAAGGCGATTGGTATGACGCATGAGCAAATTCTGAGCACGTTCTTTGAATTTGATACGTTCCAGTTAACCAAGAAAGGCATTCTTTTTGAGAGTGATGCCGAGCGTTTGCGTGGCGAGATGGCAAAGTTCGATATTCTTGATAAAACAGGTAATCCTATCGTCAGTAAGGATAAGCGCATTACTGCCAAGCATATCCGCCAGTTGGTCGAAGCTGGCATTAAAAAGTTTGTTGTGCCAGACGAGTATATGCTGGGCCGAATCATTGCAAACACGCTGGTCAATCAAGAGACAGGTGAAGTCATTGCCAATGCAAATGATGAGATCACCGAAGAGCTGCTGGCCAAGTTAATTGAAAACGGCGTTGAGCATTTAAATACGCTGTATGTCAATGATCTTGATCGTGGCGAGTACATCTCGTCAACCTTGCGCATCGATGAAACAACCGATCAGTGGGCCGCACGCGTTGCCATTTATCGCATGATGCGCCCAGGTGAGCCGCCAACTGAAGATGCCGTTGAAAACTTATTCCACAGCCTGTTTTATTCTGATGAGCGCTATGACCTGTCAGACGTTGGCCGCATGAAGTTTAACCGTCGTGTAGGTCGTGAAGAAATTGAAGGGCTTGGTACGCTATCAAATGAAGACATTGTTGATGTCGTCAAAATATTAGTTGAGCTGCGTAATGGCCGTGGCGAAGTTGATGATATTGATCACTTGGGTAACCGCCGTGTTCGGTCTGTTGGCGAGCTGGCTGAAAACCAGTTTCGTGCCGGCTTGGTGCGTGTTGAGCGTGCCGTAAAAGAGCGTCTCAATCAAGCGGAAAGCGATAATCTCATGCCCCGCGATTTGATTAATGCAAAACCGATCTCTGCTGCGATTAAGGAGTTCTTTGGCTCCAGTCAGCTATCGCAGTTTATGGATCAAACAAATCCGTTATCGGAAATTACGCACAAGCGTCGTATTTCGGCACTCGGCCCCGGCGGATTGACGCGTGAGCGCGCTGGCTTTGAAGTACGAGATGTACACCCAACACATTACGGTCGTGTTTGCCCTATCGAAACGCCTGAAGGCCCAAATATTGGTCTGATCAACTCTCTGGCGCTTTATTCGCGCACAAACGAATATGGCTTCATGGAAACCCCCTATCGCAAGGTGATGGGTAGCCACGTCACTGATGAGATTGAGTATTTATCGGCGATTGAGGAGGGAAAGTATGTCATTGCTCAAGCAAATACAGAACTGGACAAGAAAGGTACCTTAACGGGTGCCCTGGTCTCTTGTCGGCTTAATGGTGAGTTTTCCCTCAAAGAGCCTAGTGATGTGCAATATATGGACGTTGCGCCTAACCAGATTGTCTCGGTGGCCGCCTCGCTAATTCCCTTCCTGGAGCATGATGATGCGAACCGTGCATTGATGGGTGCCAACATGCAGCGTCAAGCGGTTCCTTGCCTGCGTCCAGAAAAAGCATTTGTCGGTACGGGTATTGAACGCACAGTGGCCGTTGATTCAGGAACGGCTGTACAGGCCTTGCGTGGCGGGCAGGTTGATTATGTTGATGCAAACCGAATTGTGGTTCGCGTTAATGACGATGAAACTGTACCGGGAGAAGTGGGTGTCGACATCTACAACCTTATCAAATACACAAGGTCGAATCAAAATACCAATATCAACCAGCGTCCTATTGTCAAAGTGGGAGATGCAATTGGTAAGGGCGATGTGATTGCCGATGGTGCCTCAACCGATCTTGGCGAGTTGGCTTTAGGTCAAAACATGCTTGTGGCATTTATGCCATGGAATGGCTATAACTTTGAGGATTCGATTCTCATCTCTGAGCGTGTTGTGGCGGAAGATCGTTTTACTTCAATTCATATTGAAGAGCTGACAGTCATGGCGCGTGATACAAAGCTGGGTCCTGAGGAAATTTCAAGAGATATTGCTACCTTGGGAGAGTCGCAGCTTGGGCGGTTGGATGAGTCAGGTATTGTTTATATTGGTGCAGAAGTCGAAGCAGGCGATGTGCTTGTTGGTAAAGTAACCCCTAAAGGTGAAACGCAGCTTACGCCTGAAGAAAAACTGTTGCGCGCGATCTTTGGCGAAAAGGCCTCCGATGTAAAAGATACCTCACTGAAAGTTCCGTCCGGTATGGTAGGCACTGTGATTGATGTCCAAGTATTTACACGTGAAGGCATTGAACGCGATAAACGTGCTCAGTCGATTATCGACGATATGTTAAAAGGCTATAAACAAGACTTGGCTGACCAGATGCGTATTGTTGAACGCGACACATTTGCGCGGATTGAAAAGCTGTTGGTTAATAAAGTTGCTAATAAGGGGCCTAAAAAACTCGTTAAAGGAACCAAAATAACCAAGGCGTATCTTGAAACGGTTGAGCATTATCACTGGTTTGATATTTCGCTAGCCGCCGAAGATGCTCAAGAGCAACTGGAGAGCTTGCGTGACAGTATTGAGCAGACGCGTAAAGATTTTGATATAGCGTTCGAAGCCAAGAAAAAGAAACTGACGCAAGGGGACGAGCTTCCCGCAGGCGTGCAGAAAATGGTTAAGGTTTATCTCGCCGTTAAACGGCGAGTTCAGCCTGGAGATAAAATGGCTGGCCGACACGGTAATAAGGGTGTTATTTCGAAAATTGTGCCAGTAGAGGATATGCCGCACATGGCGGATGGTACGCCGATGGATATCGTTCTTAATCCACTGGGCGTGCCGTCACGGATGAATATCGGTCAGATTCTTGAGACCCATCTGGGTTGGGCTGCCAAAGGTCTTGGAAAGAAAATCGACACATTGTTGCGTCAACAAGCATCGGCTACTGAAATACGCAAGTTGTTGAATAATATTTACAACAGCTCAGGGAAAAGCGAAGAAATCAATAGCCTGAATGATTTAGAGCTGGCTGAGCTTGCCGTAAATCTAAAAGGGGGGGTGCCTTTTGCTACCCCGGTATTTGATGGTGCACATGAGTCAGAGATCAAAGCAATGCTTGAACTAGCCGACTTGCCTGTTAATGGACAGGTTGATTTGTTTGATGGGCGTACCGGTGAAAAGTTTGATCGACAAGTGACTGTTGGTTATATGCACGTTCTTAAACTGCATCATTTGGTCGATGACAAGATGCATGCGCGCTCAACAGGCCCATACAGTTTGGTGACCCAGCAACCGCTAGGCGGTAAAGCGCAATTTGGTGGCCAGCGCTTTGGTGAGATGGAAGTGTGGGCACTTGAGGCTTACGGCGCCGCTTATGTGTTGCAGGAAATGTTGACGGTTAAGTCAGACGATGTAGCCGGGCGTACCAAGGTCTATGAAAATATTGTTAAGGGCGAGCACAAAATCGATGCAGGCATGCCTGAGTCATTTAATGTCTTGATCAAGGAAATTCGCTCGCTAGCGATCGATATTGATCTCGAGCGTCATTAAACCTGATAGCCGTCCACTGGAGATAACTAATGAAAAGTCTATTTGCCGATCTTTTTAAGCAAAATCTGGCAGCTGAAGATAACTTCGATGCGATCACTATCGGTCTGGCTTCACCAGCCAAGATTCGGTCTTGGTCGTATGGAGAAGTTAAAAAACCGGAAACAATCAACTATCGAACATTCAAGCCAGAGCGTGATGGTTTGTTTTGTGCAAAGATTTTTGGCCCTATTAAAGACTACGAATGTCTTTGCGGGAAGTATAAGCGGCTAAAGCATCGCGGAGTGATTTGTGAAAAGTGTGGTGTAGAGGTAACTCAATCTAAAGTTCGTCGAGAGCGTATGGCGCATATTGAGCTGGCTTCACCAGTGGCGCATATCTGGTTTCTCAAAAGTTTGCCTAGTCGTCTCGGCATGGTGCTTGATATGACGTTGCGCGACATCGAACGCGTATTATATTTTGAAGCATTCGTTGTCGTTGATCCAGGCATGACGCTCCTTAATAGAGCCCAGCTACTGACTGAAGATGATTATCTGGCTAAAGTCGAAGAATACGGTGATGACTTTACTGCCATGATGGGCGCTGAGGGCGTTCGCGAGCTTCTGCGTACGCTAGACATAGCTCGCGAAGTCGAAATTTTGCATCAGGAGATCGAAACGACAGGCTCTGAAGCGAAAATGAAGAAAATCTCCAAGCGGCTCAAAGTGCTTGAGGGTTTTCAGCATTCTGGAATCAAGCCGGAATGGATGATATTAGAGGTCCTACCAGTACTCCCTCCCGATTTGCGCCCATTGGTGCCACTGGATGGCGGTCGCTTTGCAACTTCCGACTTGAATGACTTGTACCGCAGAGTCATCAATCGAAATAATCGTCTCAAGCGCTTACTGGAGTTAAAAGCACCAGACATCATTGTGCGAAATGAAAAACGCATGCTTCAGGAATCAGTTGATTCATTGCTTGACAATGGTCGACGCGGTAAAGCGATGACTGGCGCAAACAAGCGACCACTTAAGTCACTTGCCGACATGATCAAGGGTAAGGGTGGGCGCTTCAGGCAAAATCTTCTGGGTAAGCGGGTCGACTATTCCGGACGTTCGGTCATTGTGGTTGGCCCTCAACTCAAGCTTCACCAGTGTGGATTGCCTAAGAAAATGGCGCTGGAGTTATTCAAGCCTTTTATTTTTGAGCGGCTTGAGAAAATGGGTATTGCCAGCACGATCAAAGCGGCAAAAAAGGAAGTTGAAGCTGAAACCCCTGTCGTTTGGGACATTCTGGAAGGCGTTATTCGTGAGCATCCCGTCATGCTTAATCGCGCCCCGACTCTGCATCGTCTTGGGATTCAAGCTTTTGAGCCCATGTTGATTGAAGGCAAAGCGATTCAGCTCCACCCGCTTGTTTGTGTCGCTTTTAATGCGGACTTCGACGGCGATCAAATGGCTGTGCACGTGCCTTTGTCATTAGAAGCTCAAATGGAAGCCCGCACCTTGATGCTGGCTTCGAACAATGTGCTATCGCCCGCGAATGGTGTGCCAATTATCGTGCCTTCTCAGGATGTTGTCTTGGGGCTGTATTACTCAACAAGGGAAAGCGTCACTGCGCGTGGAACGGGCATGATGTTTTCAGACATCGCTGAACTAGCCAGAGGCGTTGATTCGAGGGAAGTTGATCTGCATGCGCGTATTACGGTGCGCATTCCTGAATACGATTTAGAAGCGGATGGTCAGTGGAAGAAGAAAATCACGCGTTATTCAACGACCGCAGGCCGAGCTCTGCTGTCAGAAATATTGCCACGGGGTTTGCCTTTTTCAGTGATTGACAAGCCGCTCAAGAAAAAAGAAATTTCCAAGCTCGTAGATGAAAGCTTCCGTCGTTGCGGCTTAAAAGATACTGTAGTTTTTGCTGATCAGCTCATGCAATATGGTTTCCGTTTAGCAACACGCGGAGGCATCTCGATCTGCTTGGATGACATGCAAATACCCAGTCAAAAGCACGACCTTATCAGGGTCGCAGAAGACGAAGTTAAAGAAATTGAGAAGCAATACACGTCTGGCCTCGTGACTGCAGGTGAGCGATATAACAAGGTAGTCGATATCTGGGGTCGCGCTGGGGATCAAGTAGCTAAGGCCATGATGGATCAGCTTGCCAAAGAGGAGGTAACAAATTCCGAAGGAGTGGTTTGTAGCCAGGAATCATTTAATTCAATTTATATGATGGCTGATTCTGGTGCTCGTGGTTCTGCTGCACAAATTCGGCAGTTAGCCGGTATGCGGGGGCTAATGGCAAAACCGGATGGCTCGATCATCGAGACGCCTATTACCTCAAATTTTCGCGAGGGACTTAATGTACTTCAGTACTTTATTTCGACGCACGGTGCACGCAAAGGCTTGGCTGATACTGCTTTAAAAACCGCAAATTCAGGTTATTTGACCCGCCGCCTTGTGGATGTAACGCAAGATTTAGTCGTAATAGAAGACGATTGCGGTACAGAAAATGGCTTCTTAATGAAAGCGTTAGTCGAGGGCGGTGAAGTTATTGAGCCGCTTAGTGAACGCATACTCGGCCGTGTTCTGTGTAGCGATGTTATTCATCCGGATACTGGGAATGTCCTCTACACTGCAGGGTATTTGCTGAATGAAGATGCAGTTGATTCTATAGAGTCGTTAGGTGTTGATGAAGTCAACGTCCGGACCCCGCTTTCGTGCGAAACGCGATATGGGTTGTGCGCAAAGTGCTACGGTCGTGACTTGGGCCGCGGCTCTATGGTTAATACTGGCGAGGCTGTTGGGGTAATTGCAGCGCAATCCATCGGCGAGCCTGGAACCCAGTTGACTATGCGGACGTTCCATGTCGGTGGTGCTGCGTCCCGTTCGGCTGCGCAGAGCAACATTGAGGCAAAGAGCTCCGGATTCGTGAAGTATGCGCCGACAGTTAGATACGTTGAAAATTCAAAAGGTGAGAAAATTGCCATTTCACGATCAGGTGAATTATTGATTGTTGATGACAATGGCCGTGAGCGTGAGCGTCATAAAGTGCCTTATGGCGCGACCTTGCTGCGCGATAATGGAGCTCAAGCTAAAGCAGGAGCACAGCTAGCTGTTTGGGATCCCCACACCCGTCCGATTGTCGCGGAGTATGCCGGGACTGCCAAGTTTGAAAATATTGAAAAAGGCGTAACAGTTGTTGAGCAGATGGACGATATTACCGGGCTATCTACGCTGGTTGTCATCGACACAAAACGCGGACTTAGAGCGGCCAAGGGTGTTCGTCCGCAAGTTAAGCTGATTGATGAGACAGGTCAGGAAGTGAAAATTACGGGAACAGATCACGTAGTTACCATTACTTTCCAAGTTGGTTCGCTAATAACAGTACGAGATGGGCAATGGGTGTCTGTTGGCGATATTCTTTCCCGTATTCCTCAAGAGTCATCTAAAACGCGCGATATTACCGGGGGTTTACCACGTGTAGCAGAGTTGTTTGAAGCCAGGTCACCAAAAGATGCTGGTATTCTGGCTGAGGTAACAGGTACAGTTTCTTTTGGTAAAGACACCAAAGGAAAGCAACGCCTTATCATCACTGACCTTGATGGGGTAAGTAGCGAATATCTTATCTCCAAAGACAAACATGTCATGGCCCATGACGGTCAAGTAGTCAGTAAAGGTGAGGTTATTGTGGATGGCCCCGCTGATCCCCATGATATTCTGCGGCTTAAGGGTGTTGACGAGCTCGCACGCTATATCATTGATGAAGTTCAAGATGTCTACCGCTTACAGGGGGTTAAGATCAATGATAAACATATTGAAGTCATTGTTCGTCAAATGCTACGCAGAGTCGTCATCACAAGCACCGGTGACTCACGCTTTATAAAAGAAGAGCAGGCAGAGTGTGATGAGGTTTTGGATGAGAATGATCGTTTGGCTGCAGAAGGTAAGGCGCCGGCAAGTTACGAATTTGTGCTCCTAGGAATCACTAAGGCAAGCTTGTCAACCAACTCCTTTATCTCAGCCGCTTCTTTCCAAGAAACGACAAGGGTGTTAACCGAAGCAGCCATCATGGGTAAGCGTGATGAGTTGCGCGGACTTAAGGAGAATGTCATTGTTGGACGACTGATCCCTGCCGGTACGGGATTGGCATACCATCGTCGGAGGCAGCTCAAACTTTCTGTTGATGCATCAGAAGCGCAGAACCTATTTGATTTGTCGTCAGCATCTGTAGCTGTTGAATAATGGAAGTTACTTGACGCTCTGGAGTGAGTTCCATATAATCCGCCCTCTTTGCCTTTGGCGAGAATAATTTTTGCAATACTTTGTAGTGTTTTTCACTACGTATTAGGAAATACATATGCCTACAATTAATCAGCTTGTGCGAAAGCCTCGACAAGCACAAAAAACAAAAAGCAAAGTTCCAGCACTGGCGAATAGTCCTGCTAGGCGCGGTGTTTGCACTCGTGTTTACACTACGACACCAAAAAAACCAAACTCTGCGTTGCGTAAGGTTGCAAAAGTGCGTCTGACCAATGGTTTTGAAGTCATTTCATACATTGGTGGTGAGGGCCATAATTTGCAAGAGCACTCGGTCGTTTTGATTCGAGGTGGACGAGTGAAAGATCTCCCGGGTGTGCGCTATCACATTGTTCGTGGCAGTCTTGATACCCAGGGTGTAAAGGATCGTAAACAAAGCCGCTCAAAATACGGCGCCAAGCGGCCTAAAGCTGCTTGATTGAGAACATTAAGGAAAAACTATGCCCCGTCGTCGTGAAGTTCCTAAGCGTGACATTCTGCCTGATCCAAAGTTCGGTAGCATTGATTTGTCGAAATTTGTTAACGTATTAATGTCGAGTGGCAAGAAGTCAGTTGCTGAGCGCATTATCTATGGCGCCTTTGCTCAGATTCATTCTAAAAGCGGTAAGGATCCCCTAGAGGTCTTTTCGTTAGCTGTTAATAATGTTAAGCCTGTTGTGGAGGTCAAGAGTCGGCGAGTGGGTGGTGCAAACTATCAGGTTCCTGTAGAAGTCCGCCCGTCACGCAGGGTTGCATTATCCATGCGCTGGTTGCGTGAGGCGGCGCGAAAGCGTTCTGAAAAGTCCATGGGTCAGCGGTTGGCTGCTGAGCTATTGGAGGCCTCTGAAGGTCGTGGGGCTGCGATGAAAAAGCGTGAAGAGGTGCATCGTATGGCAGAAGCTAACAAGGCGTTCTCGCATTTCCGCTTTTAATTTTAATTAAGCGGGAGCTAATCCCATCCCCTCAGGCGTAGAGGGTTTGATTTATTTCCGAACTGTATTGGCTTGTAGGCTTTTGCATTCGGCTTATTTGAATAAGGTAGGTAATCCAAGTGGCACGTAAGACCCCCATTGAGCGCTATCGTAATATCGGTATTTCGGCACATATTGATGCTGGAAAAACTACTACAACTGAGCGCATCCTGTTTTATACGGGCGTTAACCATAAGATTGGTGAGGTTCATGATGGCGCCGCAACTATGGATTGGATGGAGCAGGAACAGGAGCGTGGTATTACTATTACCTCGGCTGCAACAACCTGTTTTTGGCGTGGTATGGGTGGGAATTTCGAAGAGCATCGTGTAAATATTATTGATACGCCAGGCCACGTGGACTTTACTATCGAAGTAGAGCGTTCGATGCGGGTTCTGGATGGCGCTTGTATGGTTTATTGTGCTGTGGGTGGTGTTCAGCCGCAGTCAGAAACCGTTTGGCGTCAAGCTAATCGCTACCGTGTGCCACGCCTTGCGTTTGTTAATAAGATGGATCGTCAGGGGGCTGATTTTTTCAAAGTGCATGATCAGATGCGCTTGCGCCTAAAAGCTAACCCGATCCCTCTTCAGATCCCCATAGGCGCTGAAGAGAAATTTGAAGGTGTGGTTGATCTGGTTAAAATGAAGGCAATCATTTGGGATGAGAAAAGCCAGGGAACAAAGTTTGAGTATGGTGACATCCCGGCAGAGCTAAAGGCGACAGCGGACATCTGGCGTGAAAAAATGCTTGAAGCTGCGGCAGAGGCCTCTGAAACGCTGATGAATAAATACCTTGAGTCTGGTGATTTGACTGAGGAAGAGATCAAGCAGGGTTTGCGCTCCCGTACGCTAAGCGCCGAAATTGTTCCGATGCTATGTGGTTCGGCATTCAAGAATAAGGGTGTGCAGGCTATGTTGGATGCGGTGATTGAGTACTTGCCGGCACCAACGGATGTTTTACCGGTCAAGGGTATTCTTGAGAATGAGCAAGAGGGGGAGCGAAAGCCTTCAGATGCTGAGCCATTTTCAGCGCTTGCTTTTAAGATTATGACCGATCCCTATGTTGGGCAGCTTACTTTTTTTCGTGTGTACTCAGGGATGATCAAGACGGGCGATACTATTTACAATCCAATTAAGGGTCGTAAAGAGCGTTTAGGTCGTATTCTTCAGATGCATGCAAACCAGCGGGAAGAAATTAAAGAGGTTTTTGCTGGAGATATCGCCGCAGCTGTTGGGTTGAAAGAGGCTACGACCGGAGACACCCTTAGTGATCCTGATAAGGTCATTATTTTGGAGCGGATGGTATTTCCTGAGCCTGTTATTCACGTTGCAGTTGAGCCAAAAACCAAAGCTGACCAGGAGAAAATGGGCATTGCGTTAAACCGCTTGGCGCAAGAAGATCCTTCTTTCCGTGTTAGAACTGATGAAGAGTCAGGTCAAACCATTATTTCGGGTATGGGTGAGTTGCACCTTGAAATTCTTGTTGATCGTATGCGACGTGAGTTTGGTGTTGAAGCGAATGTGGGTGCCCCTCAAGTAGCCTACCGCGAAGCTATCCGCAAGTCTGTTGAGCAGGAAGGTAAGTTCGTTAAGCAGTCG
Source organism: Rugosibacter sp. (assembly GCA_004322535.1). Classification (GTDB taxonomy): domain Bacteria; phylum Pseudomonadota; class Gammaproteobacteria; order Burkholderiales; family Rhodocyclaceae; genus Rugosibacter. The sequence continues at coordinate 1,794 of SCUZ01000028.1, read as the reverse complement.
GGTGGCCGCGGTCAATACGGGCATGTTTGGATCAAAATGGAGCCCAATGAAACAGGTAAGGGCTTCGAATTTATAGATTCCATAAAAGGGGGGTCTGTACCCCGAGAGTTTATTCCAGCGGTTGAAAAGGGTCTCCTTGAGACGCTTCCAAACGGGGTATTAGCTGGCTTCCCCGTAGTTGATGTCAAAGTAACTCTTTTTGATGGCTCCTATCACGATGTTGACTCCAATGAAAATGCCTTCAAGATGGCGGCTTCAATGGCGTTCAAAGATGCCATGCGTAAAGCTAGTCCTGTATTGCTTGAGCCTATGATGGCGGTAGAAGTTGAAACACCAGAAGATTACATGGGTAATTTAATGGGTGACTTATCCGGCCGTCGCGGCATTGTTTTGGGTATGGAAGATCAGGTTGGTGGAATTAAGCTGATTAAAGCTGAAGTGCCTTTGGCTGAAATGTTCGGGTACTCAACTCAACTACGGTCTTTGTCCCAAGGTCGCGCTACTTATTCGATGGAATTTAAACATTACTCTGAAGCCCCAAAAAATGTGGCTGAGGCGATTATCAACAAAAAATAGTAACTAATGCATTCGAGGTAACTGACATGGCAAAAAGCAAGTTTGAGCGCACGAAACCGCACGTTAACGTAGGCACGATTGGACACGTTGACCACGGCAAGACCACACTAACAGCGGCGATCACCACGATTCTGTCGGCCAAATTTGGCGGCGAGGCAAAAGCCTACGACCAAATTGATGCGGCACCCGAAGAAAAGGCCCGCGGCATCACCATCAACACCGCACACGTCGAATACGAAACCGCCAACCGTCACTACGCTCACGTTGACTGCCCGGGCCATGCCGACTATGTAAAAAACATGATCACCGGCGCAGCCCAAATGGATGGCGCCATTCTTGTCGTCTCCGCGGCTGACGGCCCCATGCCGCAAACTCGTGAACACATCCTGCTGGCGCGCCAAGTGGGTGTTCCCTACATTATTGTTTTCATGAACAAATGCGACATGGTCGATGATGAAGAGCTTCTCGAGCTCGTCGAAATGGAAGTCCGTGAATTGCTCAGTAAATACGATTTCCCCGGCGACGATGTCCCCATCATTCACGGCTCTGCACTCAAGGCCCTGGAAGGCGACAAAGGTCCTCTGGGTGAAGAAGCCATCCTCAAGCTGGCTGACGCGCTCGACAACTACATTCCCACCCCCGAGCGTGCCATTGACAAACCCTTCCTGCTCCCTATCGAAGACGTCTTCTCCATCTCCGGTCGCGGTACCGTTGTCACGGGTCGTGTCGAGCGTGGCATCGTCAAGGTCGGCGAGGAAATTGAAATCATCGGTATTCGTCCCACGATCAAGACCATCTGTACGGGCGTTGAAATGTTCCGCAAGCTGCTTGACCAGGGCCAGGCGGGCGATAACGTCGGTGTCTTGCTGCGGGGTACAAAGCGTGAAGAAATTGAACGCGGCCAAGTGCTCGCCAAGCCGGGTTCAATTAACCCGCACACCCATTTCACCTCCGAGGTCTACATTCTCTCGAAAGACGAAGGGGGTCGCCATACTCCCTTCTTCAACGGCTATCGTCCCCAGTTCTACTTCCGTACGACGGACGTAACCGGCGCGATTGAACTGCCTGCCGGCACTGAAATGGTAATGCCGGGTGACAATATTGCCATGACCGTCAAGCTGATCGCTCCGATTGCGATGGAAGAGGGTCTGCGCTTCGCTATCCGCGAAGGCGGTCGTACCGTCGGTGCGGGTGTTGTGGCAAAGGTTATTGAGTAAA
>SCUZ01000027.1 GCA_004322535.1 Rugosibacter sp. | reverse complement strand
CAATGCAGAAGCGCCCAGCGCCAGCGGTGACGAGCTCGAAAACAAGCGCACCATCAACCAGGTGCTCAGCGCCGACTTCGAGTATGCGATCAACCCGCGCTGGAACATTGCTATCGGGCTCCCGCTGATGATCCGCGACCACACGCATACCCTCGACTCAATCACCGGCACTTCCGTTGACCAGCAAGCCAAGTTCAGTCAACTCGGCGACATCCGCGTGGTCGGCAAGTACAAGCTCGACAATGGCAATCCATTTTCCGGCAACGGACTTCGCTTCGGCCTCAAGCTGCCCACCGGCGCCATCAACAAAACCATGTCACCATCCGATCCAGCCGACCCAACCACACCCTACAAGCTGGAACGCTCATCCCAGCCGGGTACTGGCAGCACCGATCTGATTCTTGGCGCCTATCGCTACAACGGTATACCCGGCAGTGGCTGGAACTGGTTCTTCAGCGGCGAAGCGCAGGCGGCGATTGACACCCGCGATGCGTACCGCCCCGGTAAAACGCTCAATCTGAATCTCGGCCTGAGCCGCACGCTCTCCAACGCCACCAGCGCCTTGCTGCAGCTTAATGCGCAATATCGCGGCCGCGATACCGGCGCCAATGCCAACCCGGCTTCCGGCGGCTATTCGATCCATCTCAGCCCTGGCCTGTCAGTTGCGGTAACCCCGCAAACCCGCGTCTATGGCTTCCTGCAAGTTGCCCTGCGGCAATACGCCAGCACCGATCCGGCCATTCCAGGTGCGGGCCAGCTCACTGCGCCCTGGTCGCTGGCGCTGGGCGTTAATCATCGTTTTTGATCTTTTCCCATTCAAGTTCCCCATTCAACGAAAAGGAGCAAATCTCATGTCTCGCCTTATTCAAACCAGCATGCTCTTCACTCTACTGACGCTTTCGGCTTATGCCGAAGTCACCGTACAGAATCCCTGGATACGCCCCAGCGTGCCGCAACAGAAAGTCACAGGCGCCTTCATGAGTATCACATCAACCACTGACGCGCGCCTTGTCGGCATCACATCACCGGTTGCCGAACGCGTCGAAATTCACGAAATGACGATGGAAAACGACGTCATGAAAATGCGTGCATTGTCCAGCCTGCCATTGGTTGCGGGTAAGGCTGTGAAACTGGCGCCGGGGGGGAGTTACCACATCATGCTGTTCGACCTGCACCAGCAGATCAAGGCAGGTGACACCATTCCCCTGACCCTGACGATTGAAGATGACCAGAAAAGGCAGTCATCGATCAAGGTGAAGGCCAACGCCAAACGGTCTGCTGCGCAATAGAGGCGTCATGTCAAAACAGTCTCTGGCAAAACAATCCGACACGGCCAAAATTCGAAAACTCAAACGGGGTGGGCTTATTTATTTGAGTGCTTACCAAGGTCCCGCCTGGCGCATCATCGAAGGTACAGTACGGCTCGACCTTCACGCAAAAGAATCCGGCGAAAACCTCGCCGGCCTTGCGCTGCCTGGCGACATGTCCGGCATCGAGCCACTGTTTTTTGGCCGCTATGGCTTTACCGCACGGGCATTGACGCCCCGCACGCTCATCCCACACGATGCGGCAGATCATCCGCTGGCGCAGATGGCTACGGCTGTGCAGCGTGCCGCACAAGTTGTCGCACTGCGCGCTGGGTCAGCTGCCGGGCGTATCCAGCGCCTGGTCGCACTCGTCACCAATCACGGCAGCCTGCCGCACCGTATGCGGCAACAGTCGGCTACTGCCAGTCGCTGCCTGCAACCACCGGCAGCCTGAACATTATTTTCCATATCACTCGAAATCAAAGGGACCCGCCATGGCTTACAACGCGTATCCAGCCATTCCATGCCTGCGTCATCAATCCGTCGCACTGGCCGTCGCCGTCGCATTTTCCTTTACCCTGCGGCTGGCACAGGCCGAGGATGGCGAAGCGGCCACGATCACGCTGCCGGAAATGTCGATCAAGGCCGACAAGCCGGCGCTTCCGGCCAACGTGCCCAACACCGTCGAAAGCGTCACCGCCCGACAGATCGACGAAAGCATCAACGCCATGACCACGGCCTCGGTACTGCAATACCTGCCCAGCGTGCATGTGCGCGAGCGCTACATTGGCGACCGCAACGGCATTCTGGTGATGCGAGTGAACAGCTCGATCGCCAGCGCGGTGACCACGGTCTATGCCGATGGCCTGCTGCTGTCCAATTTCCTCAACAACAGCTTCAGCACCGCACCGCGCTGGGGCCTGGTGGCACCCGAGGAAATCGAGCGCATCGACGTCATGTACGGCCCCTTCTCCGCGCTCTATCCCGGCAACTCCGCGGGCGGCGTAGTGAATATCACCACCCGCATGCCGGAGAAATTCGAGGCCCACGCCAAGTTCGATTATTTCACCCAGCATTTCAATCAATACAAGGCCGGCGGGAATTTCAACGGCGTCCATGGCAGCGCCGCGATCGGCAACAAGATCGGCGACTGGTCGTTCTGGGCAGACCTGGATCACCTGAACAACCACGGGCAGCCGCAGACCTTCGGCACGGCGACCAAAAAAACCGGGGCGCCAGCCGGTGCCGGCACTTTCACCGTGGCCAGCGGCGAAGTGCGCGACATCGATACGTCGGGCAATCCGCGCATCATCACCAGCACCACCGGCATGGATCACACGGTGCAGGACAACGGCAAATTCAAACTCGCCTACGACATCACGCCGACGCTACGCGCCAGCTACATCCTCGGCATCTGGCAGAACAAGTCGGACGCCACGGTCGAGCCTTATCTCAAGGATGCCGCCGGCAACCTGATTTACGGCACCAAAACCGGCACGGCCAGCAACCCGTTCCAGTTCGTCCGCATCGGCGGTGTCGATTACACCGTCTCCGGCGCCAATCCGGCCTACAGCGAAAGCGAGCACTGGTTGCACGGGCTCTCGCTCAAGACATCCACGGGTGGTACATGGGACTGGGAAGCCATTGCCAGTTACTACGATCAGAGGAAGGACATCTCGCGCACGGCGACCAACTTCGGTTTTGATTCCGGCCTCGGCCCGGTACGACCCGGCGGCAACATCACCCTGGCCGACGGCACCGGCTGGCGCAACCTCGATCTGCGCGGCGAATGGCGTCCGGGCGGCGACCTGAAGAGCGCACATCAGGTGAGCTTCGGCTATCACACTGACCACTACATCCTGAAATCAGACACCTACAGCATCGCCGCCGACTGGCTCAACGGTTCGCCCGGGACGCTATCCACCAACTCGCGCGGCAAGACCGAAATCCAGGCGCTGTATCTGCAGGATGCATGGGGCTTCCTGCCCGACTGGAAGCTGACCGTGGGCGGCCGCTTCGAGCGCTGGAAGGCATTCGACGGCAGCAACTACAATGCGGCCAACGTCGCCCCGAACTCAAAAAATCAAACCTATGCGGACAGGTCGCAAAGCAATTTTTCACCCAAACTCGCGCTCGCGTTTCGGATGGCTCCCGATTGGCTGCTACGCGGCTCGCTGGGCAAGGCCTATCGCTATCCGACTGTCAGCGAGATGTTCCAGAGCATCAACCTGCCTGGCAGCCTCAAGTTCAACGATCCGAACCTGAAACCGGAATACGTCGTCTCCGGCGACTTCACCGCCGAAAAATCGTTCGCCAACGCCCTGTGGCGCACCTCCTTGTTCTGGGAAGATAAACACGACGCGCTGATCTCGCAAACCGATGTGACAGTCACACCCACCATTTCCAGCATCCAGAACATCGACCGGGTGCGCACGCGCGGTCTTGAAACCGCATTACAGGCGGGCGATCTCTGGTTTCGCGGCTTTGATCTTTCCGGCAGCCTTACCTATGCCGATTCCTTCATACTCAAGGACGCGAAAAATCCCGGCCTCGAAGGCACCATGCAGCCGCGCATTCCCAACTGGCGGGCAACGCTGGTCGGCGTCTATCGCGCTTCCGACCGGCTTTCCTACAGCCTCGCCGCGCGCTACAGCGGACGCCAGCACAACCAGCTGTTCAACACCGCGACCCGGCAGTACAACGACATCAATCCGAACGTCTATGGCGCGGTCAGCCATTACACCGTGGTCGATGGCAAGATCAACTACAAGATCGACCGGCAATGGACGGCGGCATTGGGTGTGAACAACCTGTTCAGCTACAAGTACTACGTCAACCCGAATCCCTACCCGCAGCGGACGTTGTTCGCCACGCTCAAGTTTGACTACTAAAGGATGCCGCCATGATCCCATTGACTCGCAATCTGTCGTTCGCTTTCAGCGTCGCGTTGATCGTCGCGACCTCTCTTACACAGGCACACACCGAAGACACACCACCCACTGCAATGAAAATGGCGATGAAACCTGGTCCGGCGCTTGCCGCCACCGCCGCCTTCGATGCCGAAGGCACGCTGTGGGCGGTACGCAGCGAAGCGGGTCACATCCTGCTGCAAAGCTCACAGGATGCGGGCAGCCACTGGTCACCCTCCGTCAAGATCAACGCCGAGCCCGAAAGCATCGCCGCCGAGGGTGATGGCTCGCCGAAACTGGCACTGGGACCGCAGGGCGAGCTGTATGTCACGTGGACCAAACCGATGACCAAGCCCTACACGGGTGAGGTGCGCTTTGCCCGTTCGCTCGACCGCGGCAAGACCTTCTCGCCGCCCCTCACCGTGCACGCCGACCGCCAGGAAATCACGCACCGCTTCGATGCGCTGGCAGTCACCGGCAGCGGGCAGATCGTGGTCGCCTGGATCGACAAGCGCGATCTGGAACAGACGAAGAAAAACGCGACCGACTATCGTGGCGCTGCGGTTTACTTTGCCGTCTCGGACGATCGCGGCGCCACGTTCCGCGGCGATTACCGGCTCGCCGACCACAGTTGCGAATGCTGCCGCATTGCCTTGCGCGTCGACGGCAACCATGAAGTCATCGCCTTCTGGCGACATGTGTTCGAACCCGACATCCGCGACCATGCGCTGGCGCGTTTCTCAACCGACGGCACGGTGAAGGAATTCCGCCGCGCCACCTTTGACGAATGGCACGTCGATGGCTGCCCGCACCACGGCCCCGCCATCGCCCGCGATGCACGCGGACGACTGCATGCCGTGTGGTTCACCGGTGCAGAAGGCAAGGCCGGCGTCTATTACGGCCGCCTGATCGACGGTGCGGTCGCAGCCCAGCGAAAAGTCGGCGCTGGCACAGCGGCGCACGCAGATCTGGCCGTCACCGGGCGGCGCGTGGCGCTGGCCTGGAAGGAATTCGACGGCCAGCGGACGCAGCTTTTCGGCGAAGTCTCGGATGACGGCGGCGAGCACTGGCGGCGCATCGCCCTGGCACAAGCCGACGGCCCGTCCGATCACCCGCGCCTGCTGGTGAGAGGCAATGACTTTCATGTGCTGTGGAACACGGAGAAGGAACCGATGCGCGTGGTGGCATTGAAATGAAGCGATTCATTTTTTCTCTTCTCGCCTGCGGCCTGGTTGTCGTGGCGCAACCCGCAGCGGCCGTCGAACTCAAGCCCTTCGACGAGAACAGCCTGGCCGCGCTGAAGCAGGAACAGGCCGGGCGTCCCTTCGTCCTCGTCCTGTGGTCAGTGACCTGCGTGCCCTGCCGCGAAGAACTGCGGCTGTGGAATGCATGGAGCAACCGCTACTCGGCGATCAAGGTGGTGCTGGTCAGCACCGATCCGCCGCAAGACCATGCCGCCGCACAGCACATGGCCGAGCGCTATGCCGATGCGAGCGCCGACCCGCGAGCCTTCGCCAGCGACTATGCCGAACGCTTGCGCTGGTCAATCGACCCGGCCTGGCATGGCGAAGTGCCGCGCACCTATTTCTTCGATGCCGCGCATCATGCCGCGCCGAAAAGCGGGCTGGTCGATGCCGCCTTCGTCGAAGCCTGGCTCGCCAAAAACTCACCTACTACGAAATCCACGAAAGGAACCCGCTAGCCCATGCCCGATCCATCCTTCGACCTCTCGCCGAACGAGGGCCGCTGGCCGGGGATCGTTTTCATCATCCTGCTCCACGCCGCCGCGCTGTGGGGTCTATGGCAATACGAGATCATTCCCACGCCGCAGGAAATGGCGTCCACACTGTTCGTGAATTTCATCGCCCCACCCGCACCAAAGACGGAGAACCCCGAACCGCTGCCGCCCAAGCCGCGTCCGGTGGAAAAACTGCGCGATCCGCATCCGCATCTGGTGGTGCAAACGCCGGTGGTGGCACCGACCGACTATGTCGCGCCGCCGATGCCGGAAATGGCGCCCGCACCACCGGCACCGGCTGTCGTCGCCCCGGTGCAGTTGGGCTCCGAACTTTCCCTCGCCTGCCCGCAGCGCACGCCGCCGGCCTATCCGCCGCTCTCGCGGCGACTGGGCGAAACCGGCGTGGTCGTGGTACATGTCGAACTCGACGAACAGGGCCGCGTCGCGTCGGCCCAGGTGAAATCGTCGAGCGGCTATTCACGTCTCGACGAAGCGGCCATCACTGCCGTCAAGACCTGGCGCTGCCATCCGGCCACGCGCCATGGCCAGCCGGTGCGCGCCATCGCCTTGCAACCTCTCAATTTCATTCTTCAGGGAAACTGACCCATGGAACAAGTAGCCGCTAATGGTCTGGGCTTTGCCCACTTCATCGTCAATACCGATGGCATCGGCCATCTGGTACTCGTCATCCTGCTCGCGCTGTCGCTGGCGAGCTGGTATCTGATCGCCACCCGCACACTCGCTTTCACGCAAGCCAAACGTCGTGCCGCGGAATTTCTCGAAAAATTCTGGAATGCCCAATCGCTGACCGAAGTCGAGACTCTGCTGAAAACACAGGCGCCCGACAATGCCTTCGCCGAACTCACACGCCAGACCTTGCAGGCGAAGCGGGAACTCGACGCCGGCGGCGCGCAGAAGCTGACCGCGGCCGGCGGCCTGGACGAATACCTCACTCGCGTCCTGAGAAACGGGCTCGATCTGGAAGCCGCGCGCAGCGAATTCGGCCTGACCATCCTCGCCACGGCCGGCTCAGCCGCGCCCTATGTCGGGCTCTTCGGCACCGTCTGGGGCATTTATCACGCGCTGGTGCAGATCGGCATGAGTGGCCAGGGCACGCTGGACAAGGTGGCCGGGCCGGTGGGCGAGGCGCTCATCATGACGGCGCTGGGCCTGGCCGTGGCGATTCCCGCGGTGTTCGCCTACAACGCCTTCAGCCGCCGCAACCGCATGTGGCTGGCGCGGCTCGACGCCTTCGCGCATGATCTGCTGACACTGGCCACCCTCGGCGCCCACGCACCCCGCTGAAAGGAAACCCGTCATGGGCATCGGAAATTTTGCCAAACACCCGCATCAGGCTCCGCTGGCGGAGATGAATATCGTCCCGCTGGTGGATGTGATGCTGGTGCTCTTGATCATCTTCATCGTCACTACGCCCTGGCTCACCCACGCGGTGAAAATCGATCTGCCCAAGGCATCGTCCAGCGCCAGCATCACCAAGCAAGAACACATCGAATTGAGCATCCGCAACAACGGCGACCTGTTCTGGGCAGGCGAAGCGGTGATGCTGACACAACTGCCGCAGCGCTTCGCTGCCGCCGCCGCACTACAGTCACAGCCTGAATTGCACATTCACGCCGACCGGCATGTCGAATACGAAAACGTAGCGCAGGTCATGTCACTCGCCGCCAAAGCCGGGCTGGTGCGCATCGGCTTCGTCACCGATCCATCGCCAGCGCAATGAAAAGCCGGCGTCGGTGCGATGGCGCGCCATGCTGCAAAAATAACGCTGTGTGACACCATCCCACACCCGCGCCACAGGCCTGGCCAGAGGCGCACCACCGAACATGGTTCGCTCGCGCAGCACATACCACAATCATTGCAGAGTGCTCCACACTCGGATTTTGCTGGCACATCTCAATGAATTTCAATTAAAATCAGCGCGTTATGATTTTTCATATAGCATTTTCTTTTTATATTCCCATTGGGATAACAATCACTGGATGATTCTGACCTGCCATGAAATATAGTCACTCAAAAACCGAAAGTGCAGAATATTTGCGCCTGGCCTTGCCGCTGATGTCCAAACATGATGCGCCCTTGCATCCCATCAGTTATGCTGTCTGGTATGAATATGTCTCAGGGATGAATCGCTCGCTGAATGCAGCCGTTGACGCCTTATCCACTCACGGCATCCCGCTGACGGGGAAAGAAGTCGAAGCGCTGTTTAACCGACATGTAGCGGATGTCACCAGTGAAACTGCCTCATCGATCACCCAGGAATTTCAGCGCATTATCAGCGGGGTTGCCGTCTCAACCGGCCAGGTGGCTAAAGAAGCAGGCCACTTTGGCCAAACCCTGCTGGATATTGAAAAAAATAGTGCCCTGCCGGGTGCCACAATCGATATCAAGGCCTTGATCGCCAGCACCCAGGCTATGCAGGCCTCAACGAACTCGCTCAAAGCCAAGCTGGCGGAAAGCCAGCGCGAGATTGAGTCGCTACGTGAAGAAGTTACCCGCGCACGCGACGCCTCTTTGCTTGATGCCCTCACCGGGCTAACCAACCGCCGTGGATTTGACCAGGCACTGGATTCCTGTCTTGATTCGTTAACCTCAGAAGATGCAAACGACCCCACTGCTCAGCCGTGTTTGCTAATGTGTGACATTGATCACTTCAAAGCAGTCAACGACACCTATGGTCACTTGTTTGGCGACAAAGTGATTCGCGCAATAGCACAAGTACTCAGGGATCATGTCAAAGGACGTGACACAGCAGCACGCTATGGTGGCGAGGAATTTGTTGTGCTATTGCCAAACACCCCACTAGAAGGCGCACACGCCTTGGCAGAAAAAATCCGCCGCACCATTGAAGGGGGACGAATCAAAAAGGGTGGTAGCGAAGATGTAACCGCCAAAGTTACCATTTCGCTGGGCGTGGCGCGCTACGTTCCTGATGAATCAATCATGTCGTTCATTGAACGTGCAGATAAAGCCTTGTATACCGCCAAGCACATGGGTCGCAATCAGGTATGCGTAGTATCAGCCTGATTGACCATCGTCGAAAGATAAATGCCAGCGCTGAACAATCTTGAGTCCGTTTTGAACGACGCTGGAAATTACCCTTGGGGTGCCTGGCGCAGCAAGTCAGCAGCAACCCGTGCCACAATTTTCTAGCCGAAAAACTGATTCTCCGGCCGTTGCAAGCCCAGGTTTTCGCGCAGGGTTTTACCTTCGTACTCACGCCGGAACAACCCGCGCCGCTGCAACTCAGGCACCACCCTATCAACGAAATCATCCAGCCCTTCGGGCAAATAGGGGAACATGATATTGAAGCCATCACAGGCTTTGGACGTGAACCAGTCTTCGATCTGATCGGCAATCATCGCCGGGGTGCCAATCATCTCCAGCGTGCCAAATGCACCGCCGATATATTGCGCCAACTCGCGCACGGTAAAGCCTTCATCCCGGCTCATGGCCACCAGTTTTTGCCGCGCCGTGTGGCTGGCGTTGGACGGTGGCAGGTCCTCCGGCAAGGGTTTGTCCAGATCGAAACCCGAAATATCACAGCCCAGTTGCCCCGCCAGAGAGGCAAAACCACTCTCGGGATATACCAGGCTATCAAGATGGCGTTTTTTAGCACGCGCTTCTTCAGCCGTATCCCCCACCACGACAAATGCGCCAGGCAGAATTTTCATCTGCCCCGGGTCGCGGCCCACCGCCTGCATTCTCGCTTTGACATCGGTGTAATACTGTTGCGCAACATCCTTTTTGCTCAAGCCTGAAAACACCACCTCGGCTGTTTCCGCCGCTAGCTGGCGACCCGCTTCGGATTGCCCGGCCTGTACAATCACCGGCCATCCCTGAACCGGACGCGCCACATTGAGCGGGCCACGTACGGAAAAATACTTTCCCTTGTGGTCCAGCACATGCAGCTTTTCGGGATCGAAATACACACCGCTCGCCATATCGCGAATAAAAGCATCGTCCGCCCAGCTATCCCACAGGCCGGTAACAACATCGTAAAACTCGCGCGCGCGCACATAGCGCTCATCATGCTCCATGTGCTCATCCCGGCTGAAATTCAACGCTTCCTTAGGGTTGCTGGATGTCACCACATTCCAGCCGGCACGGCCGTTGCTGAGATGGTCGAGTGAAGCAAACTTGCGTGCCACATGATACGGCTCGTTATACGTTGTTGACGCCGTAGCAACCAAGCCAATGTGTTCTGTCACCATCGCCAGCGCGGGCAACAAAGTGAGTGGATCGAATGAAGTCACGGTAGCACTGCGCTTTAAGGCATCCATCGGCATATTGAGCACCGCCAGATGGTCGGCCATGAAAAACATGTCGAATCGCCCGCGCTCAAGTGTTTGGATAAAACGCTTGAGATGCGCCAAACTAAAGTTCGCATCGGGGAATGCGCCGGGGTAACGCCAAGCGGCGGTGTGAATAGTCACCGGGCGCATAAAGGCGCCTAAACGAATTTTGCGGTCTTCAGACATGCTTATCTCCTTTTGATTTTTAAACTTATTCCAGATTCTGTACTTGTTCACGCATTTGTTCGATCAACAATTTTAATTCCAGCGCAATCGCCGTGACTTGGCCCGACACGGATTTCGAAGCCAGGGTATTGGCTTCACGATTGAGTTCCTGCGTCAGAAAATCCAGCCGCTTGCCCACCGCGCCGCCTTTTTTCAGCACGCGCTCCACCTCATCCAGATGCGTGACCAAACGCGCGATTTCTTCGGCCACATCGATCTTGGCAGCAAAAACACCCACCTCCTGGCGGATACGATCTTCATCCAGATTCGCCACGGCTTCGCGCAGCTTGGCCGACAGGCGCTCACGGTAAGCAGCAATAGCCACCGGCAGCAGCGGCTCGGTGGCGCGCACCTGCTCGCGCATGCGGCTGGCACGTTCCTGCAGCACGTCAGCCAGCTTGGCCCCTTCACGTTCGCGGCTGGCGACAAACTCATCCAGAAGCGTGGCAAAAAGGACCAGCGCAACGCTCTGTAATTGATCAACCGCGACGCTATCGTCCGCGAGCACACCGGGCCAGCGCAACACTTCGGCGACAGTCAATGCTTGCGCATGCGGCAAGGCTTGGTGCACCGTAGCCTCCATCCGGCCCAGTTCGGCCAGCAGCGCCACGTTCGGTGTGCGCTCACGCGCCGCGCCGCCCTGCCCGGGCTGCGCCATGAGGTAAGCGCGGCATTCAAGCTTGCCGCGGCCGATGCGTTCGGTAATTTTTTCGCGCAGCGGCATTTCAAGAAAGCGCAGCTCTTCGCCTAACCGAAAACCGATATCGAGATACCGGGAATTCACGCTTTTGATTTCAAGATTCATTACTGCATCACCAAGATCCTGGCTTGCAGCGGCATAGCCGGTCATGCTGTGTATCATGGGTATCATGCTCTCGTAAGTTGAAAAAATCGGCCTCGTTTTCAGACTCGCATGCCACTGTGGTATACAGCAGAATACTGAAAAACGAGAACTGCCACAGTATAACTATCTGCTCATGTCCGTCCTCATGAATCACCCGCTACCTGCCGGCACAATGCTGGAAAACTATCGTATCGAACGCCAAATTTCTTGTGGCGGTTTTTCCATCATCTATCTGGTCTATGACATTAACCAGCAACCCTTGGCGATCAAGGAATATATTCCGCAAACACTGGCCCTTCGCGCTGCGGGCGAGATCCCATTGCAAATTCCACCAGAGCATCAAGCCGAATTTCAGCGCGGGCTGGCCTACTTCTTTGAAGAGGCGCGCGTGCTCAGCGGGTTAAACCACCCCAATGTCATTCGCGTGCTGAACTTTTTTCGCGCCAACGGCACCGCTTATATGGTGATGCCCCTGGAGCGTGGCCGTACCTTGCAAAACCATATTCGCGCACAACGAGGGCCGGTTGGCGAAGCCTTTGTATTGAACGTGTTTACCAACCTGTTGCATGGCATGAGCGAAGTGCATAGTTGCGGGCTGTTACATCTCGATCTGAAACCTGCCAATATCTGGCTGCGCTGCGACCATGCCCCGGTCGTACTCGATTTTGGCGCTGCGCGCTTTGCGGTCGACATCGGCCCGCCTGCGCCACGCGCCATGTACACCCCAGGGTTTGCTGCGCCTGAGCAATACCATGGCAACTACACCTTGGGGCCATGGACGGATATTTATGCCATTGGTGCCTGCATGTATGCCACTCTGGCAAAAGCTGCGCCACCACCGGCGGATGAACGGCTAAAAGATGATCATCTGCATCCGGCCCGGCAGCGCTTCAGCAATTTGTATTCACCGCGACTGCTCCTCGCCATTGATAAATGCCTGCGCCTCGCCCCGGCCGTGCGGCCACAAAATGCCCGGGCCTTGCACGAAACACTAGCCAAGGCCGATGGATCGGGCTGGTCGGCGTGGATGAGAAAATTGCGCCATTACTTGCAATCCTGACATCTTCAACCCAGATAGAAAGCAGCCATGAACGACTCTGCAAACCCAACGATTCCACGCTTCGAGCGTATGCCCGATCAACTGCGTGCATTGAAAATCACGCGCAGCTACACCTGCCATGCCGAAGGCAGCGTGCTGGTTGAATTCGGTTCGACCAAGGTATTGTGCACCGCAAGCGTAGAAGAATCCGTACCGCCGTTTATGCGCGGCAAGGGTTCTGGCTGGGTCACCGCGGAATACGGCATGCTGCCGCGCTCCACCCACACGCGCAGTGCGCGCGAAGCAGCAAAGGGCAAGCAGTCCGGACGTACACAGGAAATCCAGCGGCTGATTGGCCGCAGTTTGCGCGCCGTGACTGATCTGGCCGCGCTGGGCGAACGTCAGATCACACTGGATTGCGACGTGTTGCAAGCCGACGGCGGCACGCGCTGCGCCTCAATCACCGGCGCTTGCGTCGCGCTGCATGACGCGCTCGCCACGCTGGTAAGCACTGGCAAACTGCCCGCCAACCCGTTGCGCGAACTGGTCGCCGCGGTGTCCGTCGGCATCGTTAATGGACAGCCGCGCCTTGATCTCGACTATGCTGAAGATTCGGCCTGCGACACCGACATGAATGTAGTCATGACCGCCAGCGGCGGCCTGATCGAAGTTCAAGGCACGGCAGAAGGTGCACCGTTTTCGCGGGCTGAGCTGGATGCATTGCTTGAGTTCGCCACACAAGGCATCAGCAGCATCATCCAGGCGCAACACAGAGCGCTGGGCATTTGATGCACGTCGAAACAGGGGTTTTTTCTTGATGCAAAAACTAGTGCTCGCCTCGAGTAATTCAGGCAAATTGCGCGAGTTCGCCGAGTTACTCGCGCCGCTGAATTTTCAACTGGTGCCGCAAGCCGATTTTGCCGTGCCCGAAGCCGACGAGCCGCATGCCACGTTCATCGAGAATGCACTGGCCAAGGCACGTCACGCTGCGCGGCTCACTGGCCTGCCGGCACTGGCCGATGACTCGGGACTCGTCGTGCCCGCGCTGGGTGGCGCACCCGGCGTGCATGCGGCGCGCTATGCAGGCGAGCCGAAAGACGATCAACGCAATAATCAAAAGCTGGTTGCCGCACTGGAAAATATCGCCGACCGGCGCGCGCATTATGTCGCCGTGCTAGCGCTGGTGCGCCATGTCGACGACCCGCAACCGCTGATCGGTGAAGGCGAATGGCATGGTGAAATCATTGCCACGCCACGCGGCAAGGGTGGGTTTGGTTATGACCCGCATTTTTTTATTCCTGATTTGCAGCGCACAGCGGCCGAACTGCCCGCAGACGAAAAAAATCGTCGCTCGCATCGCGGGCAGGCATTGCTGCAACTGATAGCGAAACTCAACCATGCCGCGTGATAGCCGCATCATTCCGATCACCGCCGCATCACCAGCACCAGCGCGGGGCGTCCCTTCGGGAACTTTCGCAAGTAGTGCAGCAACAACCGCAGGTCTTGCCGCACCCCCGCCGTTGGCGCTCTACGTGCACTGGCCATGGTGCGTCAAAAAGTGTCCCTACTGCGACTTCAACTCGCATGAAGCCAAAGCCGACATTGACGAAGCGGCTTACCTCGCTGCGTTGATTGCCGACCTCGAAGCGGCACTACCGCAAATATGGAACCGGCCGGTGATGAGCATCTTCATCGGCGGCGGCACGCCCAGCCTGATGCGTGCGGAAACGGCTGACGCCTTGCTGGCTGCCATTCGCATGCGTGTGTCGCTGCATGCGGATGCTGAAATCACGCTCGAAGCCAACCCTGGCACGGCGGAAGCGGACAAGTTCAGAGGCTTCCGCGAGGCGGGTGTCAATCGGCTCTCGCTGGGCATTCAAAGTTTTAACGATGAAAAACTCAAAGCGCTGGGTCGCATTCACGATAGCCGCGAAGCGCGCCTGGCGATTGACCTGGCATTGACGCATTTTTCCCGGGTAAACATTGATCTGATGTACGCACTGCCACAGCAAAGTTTCACCGAGGCCGAGCGCGACATCGACACAGCCATTGCCAGCGGCGCAAGCCACCTTTCCGCCTATCATCTGACGCTGGAGCCGAACACGCCATTTCATCACATGCCACCACCGCTACCCGATGATGACATCGCCGCCGACATGCAGGAAATGATTGAAGCAAAACTCGCCGTAGCGGATTTCATTCACTATGAAACCTCTGCCTTTGCCAAAACTGGCGAACAATGCCGCCACAACCTCAACTACTGGGCGTTTGGCGATTATCTCGGCATTGGGGCGGGGGCGCATTCCAAGCTGTCCAATCACCTGGAAATCTGGCGCGAAGCGCGTCACCGCCACCCGCGTGCGTATATGCAAGGTGCTACGCACAGCAACTTCATCGGCACCCGGCAAACGATTAGCGCCGCTGATCTGCCCGGTGAATTCATGATGAATGCACTGCGCTTGACGAATGGTTTTCCGCTGCGCCTGTTCACCGAACGCACGGGGCTACCGCTGGACACTATCGAAAAGTCGGTGCTGGCAGCACGGCGCGAAGGGCTGCTGGAATTAGTTGAAAAAGAAACGATTGAAAAAGAAATCGCTGAAAAAATCCTGCGGCCAACGCAGCAGGGGCAGCGCTTTCTTAATCAGCTGCTGGCGCGATTTCTGGCAGATTGATTTTTCATTCGCGCAGCAAGAAGGTTTCAGAAAAACTTCATAGCCAGCCCATGCGGCGGAAGCGGTAGAACAATGCCGTACAGGCGACAGCGATCACCACCAGTGCCGCCGGATAGCCATAGTCCCATTGCAGTTCGGGCATGAGCTTGAAATTCATGCCCCAGATGCCGGCAAATGCCGTCGCCACGGCAAAAATACCCGCCCATGCAGCAAGCCGTTTGCCGACTTCACTTTGATCAATGGCCACGGAAGACAAACTCACTTGAATCGCCGTGCCGATGGTGTCGCGAATCCCATCCAGACTGGCATTAATGCGCGCCAGATGGTCATACACATCGCGGAAATAATCACGGCTGTTGGCGCAGACCGGCGGCACGCGGCCACTGGTCAATTTGCCCACGGCCTCCAGCAGCGGCGTCACCGCATGCTTGAGTGTCAAGGTTTGACGTTTGACTTCATACAACCGTTCAATATTCGAGCGCGCCGCACCCTTGCTGAAAATTTTCTCCTCGATCGCCTCGAGTTCCGATTCAATGTAATCAATGAGCGGGAAATAGCGATCAACTACCGCATCCATCAATGCATACAACACGAACCCCGAACCCTGACTAAGCAATGCAGGCTCACGCTCGCACCGATCACGCACACCCAGCAACCCCTGGCTGCTGCGGTTGCGTACCGACAAAATGAAATTGTGGCCTACAAAAATATCCAGTTCGCCAACTGAAATTTCGCCGTCTACCTGTTCCAGGGTGTGCAGCACGGCAAATAACGTTTCCCCATATTCTTCGATCTTTGGTCGCTGATGGCCGTTGTGAGCATCCTCAATCGCCAACGGATGAAGTGAAAATTCCTCGCGCATTTTTTCCAGCTCGGCAGGTGTCGCATCGCGCAAAGCCACCCAGACAAAACAATCAGGCTGCTGCAGATAATCGCTGATCGATTCAATCTCCAGATCAGCAAGTTTTTTTCCTGCGCGGTAAGCAACACAATTGATCAGCATACGCAGCTCCATGAGTTTGCCGCTCTATTTTCCCGATGCGACGTGGGCTAAGCGGCATGCGCCAATTCTTGCAACTTTTTTCGCGCTACGGAAACAAGAGTATCGGCGTCTTTCCTGCCTTGTTTCCATTGCACCGTGATTCACAGTCAACCGAAAGGTTAAAACATGATGATTGATCAATCGCTTGTTGAATATCACGCATGCCTGACTTCACGCATTTTTCGGTACGACCTCTCGCCGAGCGCGTCGGGAAGGTGATTGAATATCCCTTCATCAAAGGGAATAACGAATTTCCACTGATTACTCCGGTACTCAAGCTGCTTCATGAGCGTAACAATCTTGGCGACACCTGGCATACCGGCACAGCCTATCTTGCCGAGCCGCCAATGGCGACGATGTTGATCGCCCGCGCAGTACCTCCTCCGTTCGGTGGCGATACCTTGTTCGCCAGTGGCTACGCGGCGTGAATATTCCGCCAAGGCGGACACCACCAAGACGCGGGAAGACCGCATCCAGGACTCCGCACCCGACAAAGCTGCACAAACCTACGAAGCAGAACACCCGGTTGTGCATACGCACCCGGAAACCGGCTGCAAGTCGCTTATGTGAATTTCGGCCACACAGCGCGGTTTGCCGGGATGACGGAAGAAGAAAGTAAGCTGTTGCCGGATTTTCTGTTTGCGCATCAAATGCGACCAGAATTCACCTGCCGATTTTCCTGGGCGGCCGGTTCAATTGTGCGCTGGGACAATCGCTGCGTGCTGCACAATCCGGTCAATGATTATCATGGCTACACACGGTTGTTGCATCGTGTGACGTTGCAAGGTGGCAAACCCCGTTAAACTACCTCATTGAACTCATGGGCAGTATGGCGCTCAAACGGGAAGTGGCTGCGCTGCTTTTGCCTGACTCCAAGGAGACTCACATGCTGAATTGCAAAACCTTCAGTGTCACCGTTTTATTTGCTGGCGCTACGCTGGCAGTTGCATCAGCATGCCTGCCAACAGACGTGCGCGCGGCCACATCGAGCACCGTTGTGCCAACTGTACAAACCATGCCCACCATTCCGCTTGTCGCCACGCCAAGGTTTCCGCCGCGGCGAGCGCCGCTTGCACCACCTGCCATCAATGATGTCAGCCGGGCTTATGAATTCCGCACACAACTACTCGGCAGCCCGCAGTGTCAGCGCTTTGCCACAGAATCCGATAATGTGTTCTTGAATGGCGCGCTTGACGACACACAAAAAGCTGACAAGCTCAAAGCCCTTGGTGCAGAAGCCAAGGCAAGCGGCTGTCTCACACCTGCCGCATATTAAGCGGGGGTGTTTGCAATGCAAAGCTTAGGCTATGCGACGAAAAATAACATCCCAGACACCATGTCCCAGGCGCAACCCGCGTGTCTCGAACTTGGTCTGCGGCCGATAGCCAGGGCATGAGGCGTAGTCAATAGCCGTATTTTTCAGCAAGGACTCGGCACTCAGGGTGGCTAACATTTGTTCAGCATATTCCTGCCAATCGGTTGCGCAGTGGATATAGCCATTGGGTGCCAGCCGCTCGGCCAGTTCATGAACAAACGCAGGCTGAATCAAGCGCCGTTTTTGCTGACGCTTTTTAGGCCACGGATCGGGAAAAAAAACGTGGATGCCAGACAAGGATTGCGGTGCAATCATGTCACGCACCACTTCAACCGCATCATGCTGGACCACCCTCAAATTAATGAGCTCTCGCGTTGCAATTTCCTTGAGCAGACTGCCTACGCCGGGTGTGTGCACCTCGATACCAAGATAATCATTTTCCGGCTGCGCGGCGGCGATGGCAGCAGTGGTCTCGCCCATGCCGCAACCGATTTCAAGAATCTTTGGCGAGTTCAGGCGCGATGGGCCAAACACCGTGGCCCAGTCCAATGACATTGCCTGATACGGAACACCCCAACGCGGCATGCCTTCCTCGTGGAAGCGACGTTGCGCAGCAGAAACCCGGCCCTGCCGCAACACAAAACTACGGATATGACGATCAGGTGTGGCTTCAGTTTCAACAAGCTCAGGGAGCATGGGGTTTAGCGAGTTCATCAAGTTTGGCGGGCTCATCGGGTAGCGTTTTCTCTTCTGTGGGTACGGCGCTGATTGCATTTTTTACCGGGGGTGACTGTACTGGCGTCGAGCTATCGGCTGCACCAGCGGGAACAAACTCGCCCGCAATAATTTTCATCGCGATCAACGGCTCCATTTTCAGCAGCGCCGCAAGATCGTAACGTGGCCCGGTGATGGCTTGATTCAAGCTAGCGCAGGCCACGCTTAATTCAAACTGGCCTAGCGATTGATCAATGTGCTCCTTCAGCTGGAGCGCCCGGATTAAATCTTGCCATTGAACAGTCACCGCCTGCGGGCCAAAATAATACCCGGCCAGATCATGCACTAACTGCTCAATGGCTGCGGCTTGCTGGTCATGCCAGGCAAGGAATGATGCTTGGATAGCGACAGATTGTTCGGGTAATTCCACACAGGCTGCTGCCAGCAACGAAACCCCATGCGCCAAGCCAAATAGCCGCTGTCGCAGGAGAATTTTCGGCTGATCAAATGCATATCCGGTACGACCCGGCAGCGCTTTTAATGGCTCAGAGGCTGCGACAGAAGATGGCGAGGGTGCATCTGCGCGTAACGCTGCGGATGGTACATCGGGTGTTTGCGCTTGCCCCTGCTCGTAGGTGGCCAGCGCCGGAACCTCTCGTGGATGCGCAATAACACGTGCTTTTGGCGCGAACTCGGGCTCGGATTCAGGCCCCGCTGTCGACCTCTCTTGGGCGCAAAGCACTGCGGGCAGCAGCCAGGCAACAACCAGCCAGCGTTTCACGTTGCGCCGATCAATCCACCGCTAGGCGAACTGGGCACTGCCGAATAAAATTTCTTGGGCATGCGCCCTGCCAGCCAAGCCTCTCGCCCGGCTTCAACCGCTTTTTTCATCGCACCCGCCATGCGTACCGGGTCTTGTGCCGCAGCAATCGCGGTATTCATCAATACGCCATCACAGCCCAGTTCCATCGCGATGGCCGCATCAGAAGCCGTACCCACACCGGCATCCACCAGTACCGGCACTTTGGCTTGGTTGATGATAAGTTGCAGATTCCACGGGTTAAGAATGCCCATGCCGGAACCAATGAGTGAAGCCAGCGGCATGATTGCCACACAACCGATGTCCTCTAGCATGCGTGCCTGGATCGGGTCATCCGCGCAATACACCATCACGGCAAAACCATCCTTGACCAGAATATCCGCCGCTTTCAGGGTTTCCGGCATGTTGGGGAACAAGGTAAGCGAGTCCCCCAGCACCTCGAGTTTGACCAGAGCATGGCCTTCCAGCAGTTCACGCGCCAGGCGCAGCGTGCGCACAGCATCATCCGCCGTAAAGCACCCTGCGGTGTTCGGCAAAATGGTGAATTGATCAGGGGGCAATACGTCCAGCAAAGACGGCTGACCCGGCTCCTGGCCGATATTGGTGCGCCGAATCGCCACTGTGACAATCTCGGCCCCAGAGGCATCAATCGCTGCGCGCGTTTGCGCA
>SCUZ01000026.1 GCA_004322535.1 Rugosibacter sp. | reverse complement strand
GGCGACATCGTTATTCGATGGCCATGACGCATCGATCAACATCATGCGGCGCATTCTGCAAGCGACGGGGGTTGAGGTTATTCATCTTGGGCATAATCGTTCCGTCGACGAGATCGTGACTGCAGCTTTGCAAGAAGACGCGCACGGCATTGCCGTATCGTCTTATCAAGGTGGGCATGTCGAGTTTTTCAAGTACATGATTGATTCGCTCAAAGCCCGTGGCGGAGAGAACATCCAGGTGTTTGGGGGTGGGGGTGGGGTGATTGTGCCCGCAGAGATTAAAGAGCTGCATGCCTATGGCGTGGCGCATTTATATTCTGTTGAAGAAGGTCAATCGTTTGGCTTGCAAGGCATGATCAACGATATGGTGATGCGTTGTGATGCGTCAATGACTCAGCCGGCATTGCCCAATTGGGTAGCGCTCGAAAGCGGGGATCGGCGGGTGTTGAGCCAGACCATTACGGCGCTGGAAAACGGCGCCTGGCCGGTGCAAGACAAGCAGGTTTTATGGGATAAAGCCGCCGCAAAGTCGATCAGCCAGCCAACGCCGACTTTAGGCATTACCGGCACCGGCGGCGCGGGGAAAAGTTCGCTAACCGATGAGTTGATCCGCCGTTTTCGCTTGGATCAAAACGATCGTTTGCAAATCGCAGTGATTTCCATCGACCCTTCGCGCAAACGGACGGGCGGGGCGTTACTCGGAGACCGCATTCGCATGAATGCGATTCAGCATCCGAACATCTATATGCGCTCCTTGGCGACGCGTAATTTTGACAATACCAGCGGCAGCGAAATTTCTCGCGCGCTGCCGGATGCGCTTGCCGCCTGCAAAGTCGCTGGTTTTGACTTGATCATTGTGGAGACTTCCGGCATCGGCCAGGGGGACGCAGCCATTGTGCCGCTGGTCGATTGTTCCTTGTATGTGATGACGCCAGAGTTCGGCGCAGCTTCTCAATTGGAAAAAATCGACATGCTCGATTTTGCGGATTTTGTTGCCATCAACAAGTTCGATCGCAAGGGTGCAGAAGATGCGCAGCGTGATGTGCGCAAGCAGTATCAACGCAACCACGAGCGCTTTGCTGAAAAGGCCGAGGATATGCCGGTGTTCGGCACCATGGCGGCCCGATTCAATGATGACGGCGTTACCGCTCTGTATCAGGCGCTGATTCCGCGTCTGATGAAGCATGGCTTGGCGTTTTCCCCCAGCGTGTTGCCGGCTGTGTCGGTCAAGCATTCTTCTGCCGGCCGGGCGATTGTGCCGCCGGAGCGTGTGCGCTACCTTGCGGAAATCGCGGAGTGCGTGCGTGGTTATCATCAGCATGCAAGAGCGCAGGCACAGATTGCCCACGAGCGGCAGGCATTAACCACGGCGAAAAATATTTTCGTTCAGCACCAGAAGAATGCGACAGATTTTGATGCGCTGATTGCATCGAAAGATGGCCAACTCACACAAAAATCCCGCACATTATTAGCTGCTTGGCCAAAAACAAAAGCCGCCTATGCGGGCGACGAATTCGTGGTGAGGATTCGCGGCACAGAAAAGCGCACGCCTTTGGTGAGCGAGTCATTGTCTGGTACCCGGATTCGCAAAGTGGCGCTGCCACGGTTTGAGGATGAAGGCGAGTTGCTCAAGTTTTTGCTGCGTGAAAATGTGCCGGGTGAATTTCCGTATACCGCCGGTGTGTTTGCCTTCAAGCGAGAAAACGAAGATCCCACACGCATGTTCGCGGGTGAAGGCGATGCGTTTCGTACAAACCGCCGCTTTCACCGTCTATCTGAAGGTATGCCCGCCAAACGCTTGTCCACGGCATTCGATTCGGTCACGCTATATGGGTGCGACCCGGATCTGCGTCCAGACATTTATGGCAAGGTCGGTAATTCCGGCGTCTCCATCGCGACGCTGGATGATTTGAAAGTGCTGTATTCAGGATTTGATCTGTGCGATCCGGCAACCTCGGTATCAATGACCATCAACGGCCCGGCGCCGATGATACTGGCGATGTTTTTGAATACGGCGATTGACCAGCAAGGTGATAAATTCCGCGAGAAACATGGCCGGGAGCCTGGCGCGGATGAAGCGCGGGCATTGCGCGATTTTGCTTTTGCTAATGTGCGCGGCACAGTGCAGGCAGATATTCTGAAAGAAGATCAGGGGCAGAATACCTGTATTTTTTCGACAGAATTTGCGCTTAAGATGATGGGCGATATCCAGGCGTTTTTTGTCGAGCACCAGGTGCGCAACTTTTATTCGGTATCCATTTCCGGCTATCACATCGCCGAGGCGGGTGCGAATCCGATTACGCAATTGGCATTTACCTTGGCCAATGGATTTACCTTTGTCGAAGCGTATCTGGCGCGCGGGATGTCCATTGACGAGTTTGCGCCGAATTTGAGTTTCTTTTTCAGCAATGGCATGGATCCGGAGTATGCCGTCATCGGCCGCGTTGCCCGCCGTATCTGGGCGGTGGCGATGAAAAATCGATATGGCGCGAACGAGCGCAGCCAGAAAATGAAATACCACATCCAGACTTCCGGCCGTTCGCTACACGCGCAGGAAATGGATTTCAACGATATTCGCACCACGTTGCAAGCGCTGATTGCCGTCTATGACAATTGCAACAGCCTGCATACCAATGCTTATGACGAGGCCATAACAACACCTACCGAAGCTTCCGTGCGCCGGGCGATGGCGATACAGCTGATTATCAATCGCGAGTGGGGTTTGGCGAAAAACGAGAACCCGAATCAGGGGGCTTTTATCATCGACGAATTGACCGATCTAGTAGAAGAAGCGGTACTAAAAGAGTTTGAAGCCATTGCTTCGCGCGGTGGTGTGCTGGGCGCTATGGAAACAGGCTATCAGCGCGGCAAGATTCAAGAAGAGTCGATGGTCTATGAGCACCGCAAGCATGATGGTTCCTACCCGATTATTGGCGTTAACACGTTTCTTAATCCCCATGCGGATGGCGCGCAAGGCGAGATCGAACTGGCGCGCTCCACTGAAGATGAAAAGCAGTCACAGTTGCAGCGGCTGGCCGCGTTTCATGCGCTGCATGTGGAGTCGTCCCAGGCGTGGATTGCGCGCTTGCGCGAGGCGGTGATCAGGAATGACAACGTGTTCGAGATAATCATGGGGGCAGTCCGCCATTGTTCGCTCGGACAAATTTCAAATGCACTGTATGAAGTTGGTGGTCAATATCGACGCAATATGTAAGC
This sequence comes from Rugosibacter sp., assembly GCA_004322535.1. Lineage (GTDB taxonomy): Bacteria > Pseudomonadota > Gammaproteobacteria > Burkholderiales > Rhodocyclaceae > Rugosibacter. The sequence goes on along the minus strand of SCUZ01000026.1, from coordinate 4,630 downwards.
CGCATAGCAGTAAAAAATCGCGATGAAAAACTTAACTCACGAAAAGGTAACAGGGAATGACTATCAATAAAGTCGGCATTATCGGTGCCGGAACCATGGGTAACGGCATCGCGCAAACTTGTGCGATGTCAGGCTTTGCGGTGGTGATGCTGGATATCAATGAGGCGGCAATTCAAAAAGGCTTGGCGACCATTATGAACAGCCTGGATCGCTTGATCAAGAAAGAAAAGGTCAGCGAAGGGCAAAAGGCGACTGCGCTTGCTCTCATCCAGACAACAACCGATATGGCCGATATGAGTGGCGTGGATATCGTGATTGAAGCGGCCACAGAGAATGAAGGCTTGAAGTTAAAGATCATCAAGGATGTGGAACGCGTGATCGGCCCCGATGCGATTATTGCCAGCAATACCTCCTCTATCTCGATTACCCATATGGCGGCGGCAACGGCGCGTCCGGATAAATTTATCGGGCTGCATTTTTTCAACCCGGTGCCGGTAATGATTTTGGTGGAAATCATTCGTGGTTTGCAAACTTCGGATGAAACCCATGCACGTGTTGAGGCGCTGGCACAGGCGCTGGGCAAATATCCCATCACGGTTAAAAATAATCCTGGTTTCGTAGTCAATCGCATTCTTTGCCCGATGATCAATGAAGCTATTTTTGTTTTTTCAGAAGGCTTGGCATCGGCCGAAGCGATTGATGAAGGCATGAAGCTCGGTTGTAACCATCCGATTGGCCCTTTGGCTCTGGCAGACATGGTTGGGCTGGATACGCTGCTCGCCGTGATGCAGGTTTTCTATGAAGGATTTGATGATTCGAAATATCGTCCGGCGCCCCTGCTCAAGGAGATGGTCGGCGCGGGTTATTTGGGCCGCAAGAGCGGACGTGGGTTCTATACCTATAGCTGATGTGATGAAAGTCGGCGCTGGCAAGGCGGCGCGCGGTCCGTTAACTGGTCTGCGTGTGCTTGATCTGACCCGGTTATTGCCGGGTCCGATGGCTACCCTGCATCTGGCAGATCAGGGTGCAGAGGTCATCAAGATTGAAGACACGGGGCTGGGCGACTATGCGCGTACTTTTGGCCCCGGGGCTGACCAGGCGAACGCAGAGGGAAAAGACAGCCCGTTTTTTCGCATGCTGAATCGCAACAAGAAAAGTTTGCGGCTGGATTTAAAACAAGCAGCAGGCGTTGCGGCTTTTTTGCGATTGGCTGCCACGGCGGATGTTATTTTCGAGAGCTTTCGCCCCGGCGTGGTTGATCGCCTAGGTATCGGTTATGCAGCCGTGCGCGCGATTAACCCGCGAATTGTGTATTGCGCGATTACGGGGTACGGACAAACCGGGCCGTGGGCGCATTATGCCGGACATGATCTTAATTACATCGCGATGACAGGCTTGCTTGAGCAAAATGGCACGCCGGGGAGCGCCCCGGCAATCCCCGATTTTCAGATTGGCGATTTACTCGGGGGCAGCCTCACTTCTTTGGTCGGCGTGCTGACCGCAGTGATCGGCGCTAAAGCTACGGGTCAAGGATGCCATGTAGATGTGGCCATGGCGGATGCGATATTGGCGCACTCAGTATTACCTTTAGCCGCAACACAAACCCCGGAAGGGTTGGCGCATCGCGGTGAAGGTGAAATGACAGGCACATTGCCCGGTTACGGGGTATACGCAACGGCGGATGATCGTTATCTCGCGGTCGGTGCGATTGAATCCAAGTTCTGGCGCACGCTATGCGCCGTAGTAGGCTTGCCTGCCCTGGCGACGGTAGAGATGACCAATGCCGCAGTAATGAAAGATGCCCGTGCAGCACTGGCAGCGGTGATAAAAACACAGCCGCTTGCGCACTGGGAAAAAACGCTGGTTCCGCTGGATTGCTGCGTCACGCCAGTCTTGCGCGTAGATGAAGCGGTGAATCATCCGCAGTTTATTGCGCGGCAAGTGATTGTGGATGAGGCGGGGTTGACCCAGTGTGCGCCGCCTTTCAAGCTGTCACACTGGCCGCCACCTGACATGCAACCGGCAGCAGCGTCAGGGGCAGACAGTGCGGCGGTGTTGCAAACCGCTGGCTATTCTGCCGATGAAATTGAAACCCTGCGCCGCGATGGCGTGATTTAGTTTTAGCTGCACCGCTTAAGCGCGTTGAACTTTTGTGGTGGATTTTGCGGCAGGCTTGTCCGCTGCCTGCGCTGTTTGCGATGCGTCAGCCGCAGAATTTGGAGTAGCTGCGGCCGGCTGCATCAGATTCCATGGCCACAGTGCAGCCAGAGCCGGATTGGCAAACGGATTTTCACCGAGCTTTTCACCAGGCTCCGCCGACCCGACGGATTGGCTGATCGCTTGCAGTGCTGTTAGCGTGGCGCGCTGAACTTCAAGTCCTTGAATGGTCATTTGCAGGACACTGAGATTGGTTTTAAGCCAACCCTCAACCGCTTTGAGGTCGGTGATGCGTTTTTCGAGCTCATTCGTATCCAGCGTTGGTGTCATAAGTCCTGGCAGCGGTATGCTCGTGCTGCCCCAAAGTGACTTTAAAAATTCCATTGGATCCATCGGGTTGTTACTAGGTAGCGCACTCATGAGATTTTCCTCGGATGTGATGTGCCATCTTACTGCAGTGCTCTAGCGTTGGTGGACAGGGTGGTGCAAGAAAAGTCGGTGCTGGCGATACGCTGCGAAGCCAGTTTATTTTGGGGACGGCAGAATTTTTCCCGGGTTGAGAATATTGTTCGGGTCTAATGCCTGTTTAATTGCGCGCATGACATCAATCGCCACCGCGCCGTGCTCGGGGATGAGATAGTCGCGTTTGCCAAGCCCGATGCCGTGTTCGCCGGTCGAGGTGCCACCCATGCTGATTGCGCGGTGTGCCAGGCGGGTGGCAAAGTCATGCGCGCGGGTGATCTCATCCGGATTGTTCGGGTCAAGCAGGAGCACGACGTGAAAGTTTCCGTCGCCGACATGGCCAACAATGGGGCTGGGAAGATTGATCGTTGCAATGTCTTCAATCGTCTCTGCGATGCATTCAGCCAGCCGAGAAATAGGCACGCAAATATCGGTGGATAAGGCCCGCGATCCGGGTTTTAAGCCTAGCGCTGCCCAGAGCGCATCGTGCCGTGCTTGCCACAGACGACTACGGTCCTCAGGACACGTGGCCCAATCAAAATCATGGCCACCTTGCGTTTTGGCAATGTCTGCCACCAGCGTTGCTTGTTCTTGCACGCTAGCGGGGGAGCCATGAAATTCAAAAAATAACGTGGGGTCTTCGCGCAGGCTGGTTTTGCTGTAGCGGTTGAGTGCTGAAATGGCTAACGGATCGAGTAATTCCATACGGGCGACGGGCACGCCCATTTGTATCGTCTGAATCACTGTATCGACGGCAACCGCAATGCGGGGAAAGGTGCACACTGCACTGGCAATGGCTTCTGGCAATGGGTGCAGGCGGACAGTGAGCTCAGTGATGATGCCCAGGGTACCTTCAGAGCCAACCATAAGACGGGTTAAGTCGTAGCCGGCGGAAGATTTGCGTGCGCGGCCACCCGTTTTCAGTATGCGCCCGTCAGCGAGCACGACTGTCATGCCTAACACGTTCTCGCGCATGGTGCCGTAGCGCACGGCGTTTGTACCGGAGGCGCGGGTCGCTGCCATGCCGCCCAAGCTCGCATCTGCGCCGGGGTCAATCGGGAAGAACAAGCCCGTACCATTAAGCCATTCATTGAGCTTCTTGCGGGTAACGCCACATTGCACGGTGGCGTCCATGTCTTCAGCATGCACAGCAATCACGTTGTTAAGCGCAGAAAGATCAATGCAAACCCCCCCTTGTACCGCGAGAATATGTCCTTCAAGCGAGGTTCCTGTGCCATAGGCAATGACGGGTGTTCGGAAAGCATTGCAACAGGCGAGTATTGCGGCCACCTCTTCCGTGGATTCAGCGAAGATAACTGCGTCAGGCGGCATTGGCGGATGGGATGACTCATCCTTCCCATGATGAAGCCGCACGGCCTCTGCAACCGTGAAACGAGCGCCAAAGCGGGCAGTCAAATCGGTAACAAGGCCTTGCGGTAGCGCGTGCGAGTGCTGGTATGTATCCATAATGACTCCGAAACTTTTCAGATATTTTTGGAGAAATGTATGCCGTAACGGGGTCGTGGTTATTGGCAAATAAATCGATAAATAGAAATGAATGTTGACGCCACAACAAAAATTGAAGATAATTCGCGGTTACGCTGGAGGGGTTCCCGAGCGGTCAAAGGGATCAGACTGTAAATCTGACGGCTCAGCCTTCGAAGGTTCGAATCCTTCCCCCTCCACCAGCAGTCGCTAGTATGAATGAATTGTATCGTTATTTTATTTTGTAATGATTCACTGGTATCGCAAAGCAGTATGTAGGGTGTGGTTCTTTTTTTAAGTATTTGAGGTTTAAGCGAAAGTTAAGTGAGCGGCGGTAGTTTAATGGTAGAACCTCAGCCTTCCAAGCTGATGACGCGGGTTCGATTCCCGCTCGCCGCTCCAGATTGTAAGAGGCAAGTTTCGCCCATGTGGCTCAGTGGTAGAGCACTCCCTTGGTAAGGGAGAGGTCACGTGTTCGATCCACGTCATGGGCACCATTTTTTGAATTTTATTGACTCTTTGTTGA
>SCUZ01000004.1 GCA_004322535.1 Rugosibacter sp. | reverse complement strand
CTTCGCGCGAGCGTTTGGAAATAATCGAGCGCCAGGCAAATAGGCGCATGCGATCGCTTTCATTTAGCGTTGCTTGCCCCGCTGCGCAGGCATCCAGCTCGGCGGCGTAGCGCTTGAGCAGGCCGTCGGCCATGTCTATCTCTACCGTGGTTTCGGCCAGCGTCGTTTGCGACAGGGCGAACTCAGCCTGGCGCTGCCCTGAAAACACCGGGATGCGCGAAGCTGCACGGGTACGAAATCGGTGCAACATGCCCTGGGCACCGCCCAAACCGGGCGCCACCAGCGCCAAGGCCAATGCTGGAACAAAGGGAATCTGAAACAGCCCGCCGGGATTGACGGCTTGTCCCGGGTACTCGTTGGTTTGCATGCCGCGCCCCAGGCGAAAGACACGGTGGTAAGGAACAAAGGCTTCCGTTGCTTCGACGCTGACCGAACTCGACCCCCGCAATCCCATGGTGTACCAGTCGTCAATAACGGTGTAGCTGTCTTTGGGCAAAAACAGCATCATATATTCAGGTTCTGCACCCGCTTCATAAGGGGCAATAGCACCTACAGCAACCCAGCTGGCGAAGGGTGTTCCAGAGAGCCAGCTCCAGCGTCCGGACAGGCGCAGCCCGCCGGGTACGGGCTGCGCTTTACCCGCGGGCATGAATGAATCCGTAAAAATGGTTTCGGGATTTTTACCCCACAATTCATCCTGTAATTCCGGGCTGACCAAACCGCCCCAGTAGTGATGAATGCTGAGTATTCCGGAGACCCAGGCGGTGGATAGGTCGAAGCTGCCCAGGTGTCTGATGACTTGGGCATAATCCGAAAAACTGGTCTCATAGCCGCCGAAACGGGCTGGCTGGAGCATGTTGACCAGACCAGATTCAAGTAAGGCATGTGCAACCTCAGGGTGCAGCTGGCGAGCTGCTTCGGTTTGAGCGGCATACTTTTCGCCCAGCGCACCAAGGTGGCTGGCCGTGGCCAGAAGTTGATCCAGCGAGGGAGAGGCGGAAGTTGCGGAAATTGCCATGGTTGTCCTAAAAATAATTTTAAAAGTGATAGGGCGTAAATACGTAAGTAAGTTTTGGTGTTGGCATCCTTGCGTATAGGCTAAAAAATAAATGCAGGCATAAAGTACAGGACGATTATAACTAGATTAATGACTTAAAAGTAACTAATTTGGATGGTATGGATATAGTGTTTAGTTTTTTGCCGATGTTTTAGGTATTCCGAATTAGAATCAATCCAAGAGCTATTCACGGAGGATGTATGAAAGTTATAGGTGAGTATGGCCGTTACCTGATGGCGTCCTTCATGGTGTTGCTGGGAATGGCAGGTATGGCTCACGGCGGTTTTGCCGTGTGGCTTGGACTGGCGACTTTTTTTGTGCTGGCCGCGCTTGATTTGCTTTCCAACAAGGATGTGTCCGTGCGCGGTGGTGCCGGCAAGTGGTTTTATGATGGCGTTTTATATCTGCCGCTGGTGTTGCTTTATGGCCTCTGGATTCTGTTTGCGCAACGCATTGCGGAAGGCCATCTGGGACTGTTTAACGCGCTTGGTGCCATCATTTCCGTGTCGTTTTTAACCGCGCTTGCCGGATTGCCAACGGCCCATGAACTCATGCATCGCAAGCATCCGCTGGAGATTTTGGGTTCCAGCCTTTACTTAACGCTGTTTGCGTTGCCCATGAATGATTTATACCATGTGCATGGACATCATCCTTTTGTTGGCACCCTGGAAGATAGTGATACACCACGCCGAGGGCAAACGGTGTACGGTTTTGTCTATTCTTCACTCTTTCACGGCACTGTGACTGCATATGGCCTTGAAAAAGCACGACTCGCCAAGCAGGGCCACGGGCCATTCTGGTGGAAAGGCCGTGTAACGCTTGCATTGCTTTGTGTCGCTGCATGGGTGTCGCTGTTCTGTTTCATTGCCGGGCCAATGGGCATTGTATATTTGCTGGCAACATTGGCCGTCTCGTTTATCATCATCGGTGGGTTTAACTATACCCAGCACTATGGCATCGTGCGCGCGCCAGGCACGCCGCTGTTACCGCACCACTCATGGAATCATCTGAATACCTTCAGCCGCGCGATCACTTTCGAGATTTCCAATCACTCGGAACATCACCTTGATCCGGATAAAGCCTATGAGTTGCTGAAAACGTATCCAGAAGCCCCGCAAATGCCCAGCATTATTATTTGCTTTCTGGCCTCGTTCATTCCGCCGTTGTGGGAAAAGCGGATTGCCAAACCTTTATTAACGCACTGGGATGCGCATTACGCTAGCCCGGCAGAGCAGCGTCTGGCGATGGAAGAAAACGCACGTGCTGGTTGGCCGATCTGGGTTAATTCCTCCGCCGCTTAACAGAGCGGTTTTAAGCGTATTCGTTTGGATCAGGGTCGAGTATTTGCTCAATGGCTCGGATGCCATCCTTCACCAGCAGCTTGCGTTTTTTCATCCGTCGAATCATGAGCTCATCCTCAGGCGGGTGAGTTGCTATTCTGCGGATGGCCTCATCAAGCTGTTGGTGTTCCGCGCGTAATGCATCAAGCCGTGCGCGCAAAGTTTTTGCGGCGTCTGCGTCTTCCGGTGTATCCGGGGTTGCCATCTAATCTACGAGCCCATTTTCCAGGCCATAACGAATGATCTCAGCGGTACTTTTAAGGCCCATTTTTTCAAGTAGTCGCGCGCGGTACGTGCTGACGGTCGCAACGCCCAGGTTGAGATTCTCAGCGATCTGCGTCAGCGTGTTACCCGTTGATATCATCACCAGTACCTGATATTCGCGATCAGTAATGCGTTCATGCGGCAGTTTATCGGTGTCGTCCGAGAGTGCTTCAATCAACTGTTGGGCAACGGCCGCGCTGACATATTTTTTGCCACCAGCCACTTGGCGAATGGCGGTGACCAGTTGCTCTGGTGCGCTCTGTTTGGTGAGGTAGCCTGCAGCGCCCGCCTTGAGCGCGCGCACGGCATATTGTTCTTCAGGATGCATGCTGAGAATAAGAATAGGCAGCCGCGGAAACTCTTTTTTCAGCTGCTTGAGGGTATCAATGCCATTGCGATTGGGCATGGAGACATCCAGCAAAAACACATCCCACGGCTGCTGACGGGCAAGCTGCAACGCATCAGCGCCATCATCGGCTTCACCGGTGACAACCAGATCATCGGTTTCTGAAAGAATCTGCTTGAGACCCTGGCGCACAATGGCATGGTCATCTGCGATGAGGACATGAATTTTGTTAAGCATGGTCAAAATAACGCGCGTTGCGCTTCTTCATCGGCTGGTGGCTCGAGGTCAGTGTGTTCTGGCACGCGTAAGGTCATATGGGTTCCTCCTTGCTCTGCTGCAACTATCACAAAAGACCCCGCGAGGCTGGATACTCGCTCACGAATGCCGCGTAATCCAAAGGACTTGGGCTTTTGCATATCGGCTTCTGAAATACCACGGCCATTATCGCTGACTTCCAGCACGATGTTACCGTGTTCGCGGTGCAAACGTATAAAGACCTGCGAAGCATTGGCGTGTTTAGCAATATTGGTCAGGGCTTCTTGTGCAATACGGAATAATGCCAGTGATGTCGCCAGCGTAGGCTCAGAAATTTCTTCGTCGGACTGCACATGGCAAGGAATGTTGAACCGCTGGGTGAAGTCTTCGGCCTGGCATTCAATTGCGGCAGGCAAGCCAAATTCTTTGAGAATACCGGGGCGCAGTTCGCGCGCCACGCGGCTGGCCGTGCCCATTGCTTGATCTAGCAGGCCTTCAATTGAATACGCCTTGTCACGCAGATTTTCGGCAGTATCCGGCAGCTTGCTGGCCAACAGCGCAACTTCAATTTTGAGTCGCACCAGAATAGAGCCAAGCTCGTCGTGAATATCGCGTGAGATGCGTTCACGCTCCTCCTCTTTGATGGCTTCAAGGTGGGACGACAGCTCGGCAAGTTGTTGCCGCGATTTGCGCAGCTGCGCTTCGCTTTCCTTACTCTGCGTGATATTGGTCGCAATGCCTCGCCATTCGACCGTGTCGCCATCCAGGCGATGCGGCATGGAGCGCAGGTTAATCCATTTGTGCCGTGTACGTCCGCGGGTGCGGCCTTCCCAGTTGAGCAAGGTGCCGTTGGAGGCCGAGTCTTGCAAGGCGCGATGCAAGCTTTTCTTTTCTTCGGCATCGAAGGCATCGAATAGCCGTGAAGCCGAAGCCAGCAAATCGTGAGGGGTGACACCAAAGAGTTTTTGGCAGCCTTCGCTGGCGTAAAGAAAGCGATAGTCATCCTCTGTTTTCTGCCGAAGATGAAACAGCATGCCAGGTAAATTAGACGCCAGGCCGCGAAAGCGGGCCTCACTTTCTTTCAGGTTTTCTAACGCGATACGGTGGTCGGCACGATGACGCGCTTCACGCACTTCCCGCGTGATAGCCAGCACCAGGCGATCGAGCTGATGGCTATCAACCACATCACGAACGCCGTCGCGCAAGGCTTGCTGTGTATCGGACGAGGTCACCGGGTGGGTGAGCAAAATCAACGGTAAATCAAGTGCGAATTGTTCGATTCGATCGAGCACGTCGGCGAGTGGCAGCGGCACCTGGCCAGGCATGTAGATGACTGCATCCCATGGTTTCTGTGTTAACGCATCATGCAAGTGGCTAAGCGAGGCTACAGGATGCAGAACAACCGATGTTCCTGATGTGCTAAATATCAGGTGCAATTGCGCAGCTGAATTATCTGTCGCGGAGATCAATAACAGCTGCAACGCCTGTGTCGCGTCCGGCGTGCCATTCGCGGCAGCCTTCTGTAAGGTATCTGAAAGCGTTTCAGCAGGGATAGGCAGGGCAGGCATCAAACCGGGTTTCAAATACGAAGGGCTTCAAGTTTATAGCGATTCTCACCAATAGCTACGCTATAATTTGCGCCATGCCGGCATAGCTCAGCTTGGTAGAGCAACCGCCTTGTAAGCGGTAGGTCGTCTGTTCAATTCAGACTGTCGGCACCAAAAAATCGCTTCATCTAAAACACTATCTATTCATCTTATCCAAGGCCACTTTTAAGTGGCCTTTTGTTTTGGGTGCAGCGCATCACAGCGCTCTTTCCAGAAGCAACTTGAACGCTGCGCGGCGCAGTGCCAGCACCGAGTTTTTGCTAATGAGGGAAAGTTTATTAATACGTTTAAACCATGTATATTACTCAGATTCACAGTTCGCAATGGGTGCGTTCGGGCGGCTTTTTAGTGATCAATGGCGCCTAAATTAATATCTACACAAGGAGACAATCGTGGTTGCATTAACCGAAGAATCGACGAGTAAATTCGCAACGATTAACGAAGAAGGTCTGAGTAACTTCAAAATTCACTACAACGAAGCCGGACAGGGTGAAACCATCGTGATGCTCCACGGCGGTGGCCCGGGTGCCAGCGGCTGGAGCAATTACTACAAAAACATTGATGCTTTTGTCGATGCCGGTTATCACGTCATCCTGATGGATTGCCCCGGCTTTAACAAGTCAGCCGAGAGTGTTCCCGAAGTTCAGCGCGGCTTATTCAATGCGCGCGCTGTCAAAGGGTTGCTGGATGTTTTGAAGATCAAGAAAACACATTTGATTGGCAACTCCATGGGCGGGGCCACATCACTGAATTTTGCCGTTGAGTTTCCGGACCGTTTGGACAAAATGATTCTGATGGGGCCGGGCGGCATGGGGCCGAGCATTGTTCAGCCGAACCCGCAAGAGGGCATCAAGAAGATGTTCAAGTTGTATCACGCGCCGACCTACGAGAACTACGTGGATATGCTTGATGTGTTTGTATTTGATCCGTCCGGCATTACTGAAGAATTACGCCAAAGACGCTGGGCAAACATCCAGGGAAATCTTCAGCATCTGAAAAATTTTGTCGCCAGCGCACAGAAAGTGCCCTTGTCCACGTGGGACATCAGCCACCGCTTGGGCGCAGTGAAAGCAAAAACGCTGATCACTTGGGGCCGTGATGATCGCTTCGTGCCGATTGATCTTGGCTTGCGTTTGATCAACATCATTCCTGATGCGCAAATGCATATTTTTTCTCGCTGCGGTCATTGGGCACAATGGGAACATGCGGATGAATTCAACCGCTTGGTGCTGGCGTTCCTGAAAAACTGATACAGACCGCGAAGCTTGAGCTTCGCAAGGTTTGTCGAAAGCTGGAAACATCTGCGGCGAGGAATTCCTCGCCGCAATGGGTTAACGGTTGTCAGCCACGCGTATTGGCGTTGGGCAGCGTGGCCAGATTGGCCAGCTCAATTTTCACCGGTGGCTGCCAGCCTTTCTTGCGATGCTCTGCCACAACGGTGGTGAACACGCCGCCACGCACATAAAATCGCGCGGTAAGACGCATATAGCGAGGCTTCACAGCGCTGGCCAGATCATCCAGAATGCGGTTGGTGACATCTTCATGAAAATGGCCTTCGTCACGAAAGCTCCACATGTAAAGCTTCAGGCTTTTTAATTCCACACAGACTTTATCGGCAATGTAATCCAGCGTTAGGGTGGCAAAATCCGGCTGGCCGGTTTTTGGGCACAGGCAGGTGAATTCCGGGATTTCCATGTGAATCTGGTAATCGCGGTGCGCTGCTGGATTGGGAAAGGTTTCAAGCGTTTTCGAGGGTTGGCTGGTTATCTGTTTGGCTGCTTGTTTGTTCATTGGGTCAGTCACTGAGAAGAGAGATGGGAATGATTATAATGGGACGGCCTTCAACCCTTCTTTTTCCGGTTTATACCTTGTGCGTTTAATCAAGCTGAAAATTGCGGGCTTCAAATCGTTCGTCGAGCCGACTATCGTGCTTTTTCCCAGCCAGTTAGCGGGTGTGGTGGGGCCTAACGGCTGTGGCAAATCAAATATTATCGATGCGGTGCGCTGGGTGCTGGGCGAATCCAAGGCGTCCGAGCTGCGCGGCGAATCGATTCAGGATGTGATTTTTAAAGGCTCAGGCAATCGCAAACCCGTGAGCCGTGCCAGTGTTGAGTTGTTTTTCGACAACGGACAGGGGCGCGCGGCCGGTCAGTGGTCCCAGTATGCCGAGATTACTGTCAAGCGTGTGCTGGATCGCGAAGGGAATTCGAGTTACTACATCAATAATCTGCATGTGCGTCGGCGCGACGTGATTGATCTTTTCCTGGGCACGGGCCTGGGACCGCGTGCTTATGCCATCATTGGCCAGGGCATGATCTCGCGTATCGTCGAAGCGAAACCCGATGAGCTGCGTTTCTTTCTGGAAGAAGCAGCGGGTGTTACCAAGTACAAGGAACGGCGCAAGGAAACCGAGCACCGGCTGGAAGATGCACGGGAAAACATTGCGCGCGTGAATGACATCTGCAATGAACTGGAAGCCCAGGTCACACACTTGCAAGCGCAGGCGGAAGTTGCCAAGCAGTATCGCGCCTTGCATGAGCAGGTTTCGATTAAACAATCGGTGCTGTGGCTGAAAAAACGCAACGATGCGCGCACGGATGCGGTGCAATTGGCACGGCAGGTAATGGAAGCATCGATGCAGGTGGACGCCGAAACTGCCAAATTGCGCGAGGTAGAAGCGCATGTCGAACATGCGCGCGAGGCGCATTTCACCGCCTCGGACGCGCTGCATGCAACGCAGGCCGAGATGTATGTCGTCAACGGTGAAGTGAGCCGCCTGGAAGCGGAATTAACTCATGTGCGTGACGCGCGCACGCGTCTGGAATCGCGATTAACGCAATTGGCAAGTGAAGATGACCATTGGGCGGCGCAGAAGATTCAACTGACAGAAGACGAAGCACGTTGGCAGATGTTGCTGGACAATGCGCGCAATCGCTCAGCCAGCGCCACTCGCCAGCATGCAGAGGCTGCCCAGCGTTTGTCCGGCATGGAAGAGGCGGTGCGGCTGGCAGGCAGTGAAGTGGCCGCAGCACGGCGGGAGCAGAATCAAAGCGAGCAGACGTTGCGGCTGGCAGAAGCCGATCGCGGCCACGCACAACGTGCGTTAGAAAGTCTTGCCCAGCGGCATGCCCGGTTAGAGCAGGATCGCCTTGCCCTGGGCGCGCCTGATCCGTTGCTGCCGGCGTCAGCCCAAGAACATGAAATGCACAGTGAAGCCGCTGTCGCGGCAGCGCAGGCGCAACTTGCGCTCGCCCAAGCTGCCGTACCTGCGGCTGAATCCGAGGTGCGTAGCGCACGCGAGACCTTGCAGGCAGCGCATCGTCGCCTGACGGAAACCCGTGCGCAACATGGTGCCCTGGAGCAATTGCAAGCCAAAGTGGCGCCCAGCGGTGAAATTGGCACGTGGCTTAAAGCGCGCGGCTTGTCTGACGCCAAGCCCTTGTGGCAATCGATCCAGGTGAATGCCGGATGGGAAACCGCAGTTGAAGCGGTGCTGCGCGAGCGTTTTTCGGCGCTGGTGGCTGATGCCGCGATCTTGCGCGCTGCCCTGACCGCCCCGCCACCCGCGATTTTGACCCTGGCGCTGGCTAACCCGGTTGCGCGACATTCCGCCACATTGGCGAGCGATACTTTGCGTGCGCAAGTGCAGTGCGCTGATCCACGATGGGCTGCCGTGCTCGACGAGTGGCTGGCGAATGTGGTCATTGCCGATGATCTATCCGCCAAGTTGTCGTTGGGCCAGGAACCAGAGATCACCGGAATGTATGTTTCGCGCGCTGGCCATACTCTGACCTCCTGCGGTGTCACGCTGTACGCGCCCGATGCAAAAACCCATGGCGTGATCGAGCGACAGCGCGAGATTGATGAGTTGGCTGGATTGATCATTACGCACAGTGCGGCAGAACAATCCGCGCGTGAGGCGCAACAAGCCGCTGAACAAAATTTGACGACATTGCAAACCCGATTGACCACCGCCCGTCGGACGGTGCAAGAGGCGCAACAAGCGTTTCATGCGGCGCAAGTGGATGCGCTTAAATTGACCCAGGCGCAGGCGCGGTTTGAGGAGCGCTCCACGCAAATCGATCGTGATCTCGCTGAGTTGTCGCGCCAAAATTCGGCAGAGCAGGCGCGTGCCGAACGTGCCGAGCTGGAAGCCAGACAACAACGCGAAAAGCTCGCCGATAGCCGGCAGCAACTCGACCAATTGTTTGAATCGCAACGCCAAAAAGAAACAGCGCTGCGTGAAGCGCGTCAGCTGGAAACACAGCTTGCGCGCGAAGTACAAGAGGCTGGCTTTTCCGAGCGCGAATGCCTTTCCAAGTTGGAAGACAATGCGCGTGCAGCCACCACTACTGCCAGCCAGCTGGCGCGCATTGCCACGGAAACTACCGCCGCGCGTACCGAAGTTGCCAGTATCAGTGACCAGGTTCTGCAAGAGCAATTGCACCGTGCGCTGGACGACCGGCGCGCCAAAGAGTCGGCGCTGGTAGAACGGCGAAATGCGCTGGAATTTGCCGCTGCCGAGTTACGCAGTCTGGACGAACGTCGCTTGAAGCTGGAGCAAGACATTGCCCCATTACATGAGCGGATCAATCAGCTCAAGATGAAAGCGCAAGCCGCACAAATGAGCGAAGCGCAATTTCAGGAGCGGCTGACGGAGATTAATTTACTCACCGAAGCCGATGAGGCGCCCTTTGCTGAAGCGCTCGCCGCTCAGCCGAAAGACAGTGTTTTACAAAGCGAGATCATGCGACTGAACCATGAGATCGAAGTGCTGGGTCCGGTGAATCTGGCTGCACTGGATGAGCTAACGGCGGCAACTGAACGCAAAGGGTATCTGGATGAGCAATCAGTTGATCTGGGCAAAGCCATCAACACCCTGGAAGATGCGAT
>SCUZ01000025.1 GCA_004322535.1 Rugosibacter sp. | reverse complement strand
TTCTGATGTACCCACAGCGAGCGGCGCCACACGTTGCACGGCGGGTGCCCGCAACAAAGCGGCGGCATCATCCACGGTTAAATCGCGCGGCGTGGTGGTGATGCCATTGGCCGGATTAAAACCCCCGGTGGCAGAACGTCCCGGCAGAACAATCACCAGATTGCTGCCGAGGGAAGAAAACTGTCCCACCACATAGCGCCGTGCGCCATCACCCAGCGCCGTGAGCAGTACCACCGAGGCCACGCCAATGGCCATCGCCAGCACCGAGAGCAACGTGCGCAACGGATAAGCTGTCGCGGCGTCGCGGGCAAAGCGCAAAATGTCGGTGTACCGCATGGCTGGCTAGTCGGTGATGAGTCGATGATTAATTAATCAAGCAGAGGTCGATGCCGCCAAAGCGGCATGAGAGACATCCGATTTAACCCGCCCGTCTTCCATCATGATCTGCCGCCCCGCGCGCGCAGCCAGCGCGGCATCGTGAGTCACCACGATCAACGTCATGCCCTGCGCATTCAATGCTTCCAGCAGATGAATCACTTCCTCGCCCGTAGCGCGGTCAAGATTGCCTGTCGGCTCATCCGCCAGCAGCAATGCGGGCTGCATGATGGTGGCACGGGCAATGGCGACACGTTGGCGCTGGCCGCCAGAAAGCTCATCGGGCCGATGGTTGGCACGATTATCCAAGCCAAAATCGCGCAGTGCCTGGCGCACGCGCTGCTCACGCACGGCGACAGGAATGCCGTCCAGCATCATGGGCAAGGCAATGTTTTCAGCAGCCGTCAAGCGTGGCACGAGATGAAAACTCTGAAACACAAACCCGATGCGTCGGCTGCGCACGGCCGCTTGTTCATCGGGTGAAAGCGTGGTGACGTCCCGTCCTTCAAGGTGATAAGTACCCGCCGTGGGCTGATCGAGCAAGCCCAGCAAATTGAGCAGGGTCGACTTGCCTGAACCCGAAGGACCGACCACGGCCACATATTCGCCTGCGGCAATATTCAAATCGATACGCGCCAGAGCATGCACATCGGTTTCACCCAGATGGAAAACACGCTCGATAGCGGCGAGAGCCATGAATGTCATTTACTTACTTTGCCGCAGGTTTTGCCGCAGTGCTTGCGGTGGGTTTTGTACCGGCGTCGTCGGTTGTATCGGCAGTGTTGTTTGCCACATCCGCCGCCACGCGCGCGCCGACTTTTACGCCTTCGCGTTCAAGCGACGTTACCACCTGTTCGCCCAGCTTCAGGCCGTCGATCACCTCGGTATATTGCCAGTTGGCAAGGCCGGTTTTGAGTTGGCGCACTTCAAGCTTATCGCTGCCTTGTGCCCGCACCAGCACTTTCCCGCCTTCCATGATCGCCGTGGTTGGCACGCGCAACACATCGTTGTGCTGCTGCAAAACAATTTCCACATCCGCGCTGTAACCAACCAGCAGCCCTTTGGTCGGCACATCAAAATCCACTTCCACGTCCACCGTCCGCGCCTGTTTTTCAACAGCCAGCACATAAGGCGCCACACGTCGCACATGACCGGCAAACGGGCGTTTTGGCAAGGCATCGAGCGTCACGCGCACGGGCAGGCCAGCAGTAATTTTTGGCACATCCACTTCATCCATCGGCGCCTTGACATACAGGCAACTGTCATCAATCAGATCAATCGCCGGGGGCGTTTGCACACCCGGTGGCGAAGGGGTGGAGTATTCGCCCAGCTCACCCACAATCTTCGCCACCGTGCCATCAAAGGGCGCAACAAGCACGGTGCGTTGCTGTTCCGTACGCGTCACATTCACGCGCGCGTCAGCCTGGGTTACATCGGCCCGTGCGCTGGCACACGCGGATTTTCGGGCATCTGCTTCGGTCCTTGCCGCATCTTCCTTGGCAATGGACACATAACCTTTAGCGCGCAGCAGAGCTTGTCGCCTTGCTTCGCGCTCGGCATTCGCTGCCGTGACACATTGCTCGTTCACGCGCTGGAGAGACGAAGCACGCTGCGTTTCTGCCAAATACTGCTGCGCTTTTTGATCCTCATTCCACAACCTCATCAGCAACTGCCCTTTCTTGACGCGGTCGCCTTCTTTCACGCCAAGATATTCAATACGGCCACCCGCAATGCTGGACAGCCGTGTACGCAGGCAGGCTTCCACGGTTCCGGCGCGCGTGTTAACCACGGTGGCATCCACCATGCCACGATCAACGGTCTTGAAAATCACGGGGATGGGCTTGGGACGCATGCTCCACCAAACACCAGCAGCAATAAACAGTATGACAAACAGCACCAGCAGAATGCGGCGCACCATGAATTGGATATGCGGTTGAATTTTCATGCGTCGATTATGCCGCATTTGCTATCACGCATTTGCTATCATTCTGCCCCCGCGCATTTTCTTTCGGAACTTTCCTCACAAAGAGCTTAATCATGGTCAAAATCTACGGCATCAAGAATTGCGACACGATGAAAAAAGCCTTCGCCTGGTGTGCCGCCAACAGCATCAGTTACGAATTCCATGACT
>SCUZ01000024.1 GCA_004322535.1 Rugosibacter sp. | reverse complement strand
ATCCGCTTCAGCAACGATCACGACCATGCCGATGCCGCAATTAAATACGCGGTGCATTTCAGCGGCGGCCACATTGCCTTCACGTTGCAACCATTGAAACAGCGCCGGTTGTGGCCAGGTGCCTTGATCAATGATGGCGGTGACATTGTCTGGCAACACACGCGGAATATTTTCCGTGAGGCCGCCGCCCGTAATATGTGCCATGCCTTTCACGCCTTGCCCGCCCAGGGTTTGTATCAGTGCCAGCAATGGTTTGACGTAAATGTGTGTCGGTGCCATGACGGCGTCCATCAGTGACACGCCACCAATGTCCAGCGCCAGATCAGGTTTGGCGCGCTCAATGATTTTGCGAATGAGCGAATAACCATTTGAATGTGCACCGGAAGACGCCAGCCCCAGCACCACGTCGCCCGGCTGAATTTTCTTGCCATCAATGATCTGTGATTTTTCAACCGCGCCCACCGCAAAACCCGCGAGGTCGTATTCACCATCGGGATACATGCTGGGCATCTCGGCGGTCTCACCACCGATCAAGGCGCAACCGGCCAGTTCGCAGCCACGGGCAATGCCTTCAACCACGGTGGCGGCCGTGGCGACATCCAGATGGCCGCAAGCAAAGTAGTCGAGGAAGAACAAGGGCTCGGCGCCTTGCACCAGAATGTCATTGACGCTCATGGCGACCAGATCCTGCCCGACGGTGTCATGCCGTTGCCACTGAAATGCCAGCTTGAGCTTGGTGCCGACGCCATCGGTGCCTGAAACCAGCACCGGCTCGCGATATTTTCTGGATAGTTCAAACAGCGCCCCAAAGCCGCCAATGCCCGCCAGCACTTCAGGCCGCATCGTGCGTTTGGCCGCAGGTTTTATGCGCTCGACCAGCGCGTCACCTGCATCGATGTCGACGCCAGCGTCGCGGTAAGTCAGTGAAGAGGGGGTGATAGTCAAAATGCTTTCCTTGAAATCGAGAGGTGGAGTGCAACAGATGTACGGATGGGCGATAATCGCGGCTGAACAAAAATGATGCGAGCACGCAAATTCTACCGGAAATGACTTCTACGCAAGCCAACCGTCTATCGGTGGTGACTATGGTGCTTTGGTTTGGCGCCGGACTGGCGCTGCTTCTGCTGCTGTACTTTCTCTCGCCGATTCTTGCGCCCTTCGTGCTGGCGGGCATTCTGGCGTATGTCGCCAATCCGGTCGTTGACCGCTTGAGCCGCTACAGGTTGCCCCGCGTGTTGGCGGTGACTTTTGTGTTGCTTGGGCTGGGGCTGATCTTCGCCGGGTTGGCATTCATTATTCTGCCGTTATTGATCGATGAACTCGGGCGACTGGCAGCACGCGCACCTGCGGCGATAGAACAGATTAACCAGCGTCTGCTGCCCTGGGTGTCACGCCATGTGGACATCTCGCTGCGGTTGGATGCCACGCATTTGAACAAGCTCCTGGCAGGCAACTGGGACGTGATTCAACCCGTACTTAGCCAGCTATACACGTCGATAAAAATCGGCGGCATGGTATTTTTTGGTGTCGTGATCAATGCGCTGTTAGTGCCGGTGGTGATGTTTTATCTATTACTCGATTGGCATGGGTTCATCGGCCGGTTGGCGGTTTTTATCCCGCGCCGCTGGCAGAGTCGTTGCCAGAGCATGGTGCACGATATTGATGCGGTACTGGCGCAATATCTGCGCGGACAGATTCTCGTGATGGTGCTCCTGGCGCTGTACTACAGCACCGCGCTCTGGCTTGCGGATATTCCCTCGGCACTCTCTGTAGGCTTGGTGACCGGGCTGCTTGTTTTCATTCCTTACCTGGGGTTTGCCACCGGATTCAGTCTGGCTTTACTGGTCGCTGCGATTCAGTTTACAGGCCTGTCACCCATCATCGCCGTGCTGATTATTTATGGCGCAGGTCAATTGCTCGAAAGCTTTTTATTGACGCCGTATCTGGTCGGTGACCGCATTGGTTTGCATCCCCTGGCTGTTATTTTCGGTCTGCTGGCATTTGGCCAGTTGTTTGGTTTTTTTGGCGTGCTCCTGGCGCTGCCTTTGTCTGCCATACTCGCTGTGGCTTGGCGTGAGGTGCGTGCGGCTTACCTCGCCAGCCGTTTTTATCAGCACGAATCGTGAGTCTTCGATCATGACTTTGCAACAACAACTGTTGCTCGATCTTCAACTGGATCAACCTCCGACGTTAGAGAATTTTGTCGCGGGCGCCAATGCTGAGTTGATCGCGCGCCTGCGTAGCCTGACGGATCATCATCATTTCGACGCAGTGTATCTGTGGGGCCCGGCGGGTTGCGGCAAGAGCCATTTGCTCGCTGCCACAGCCAATGCCGCAAGCGCCAAGCGTCCGGTCATTTTTTTGCCGGTTGAAAAAGTCTTGTCCGGAGACGGATTCAAAAGCCGGTCACTGGACGGCGCTGACGTAACGGTGGTCAGTGGCAGTTTGCTGGTGATAGACGAGATTCAGGCGCTGGATGAAGAGGGACAGCGCGCTTTATTCCGACTCTTTAACACCGCCCGTTTTCTGGGCCTTGCCTTGTTGCTATCGGGCACGGAGCCGCCCATGCAATTGGCATTGCGCGAAGACCTGCGCACGCGCATCGGCCAGATGTTGATTTATGAAATCCATCGGCTGAGTGATGAAGAAAAAGCCGCCGCCTTAGCGCATCATGCGCAATTGCGCGGCATGCTGATGGACCCGGGCGTCGTGCAGTATTTGTTGCGCCACGGCCGCCGCGATCTGCCATCGTTGATGCATATGCTGGAAAGCCTTGACCGCATCTCACTAGAACAGCATCGGCCGCTGACCGTACCGCTGGTACGCGAGCTGATGCAAACCACGCTGGATACTGTGAATACTGATTTGTCATGAAACCGATATTGAACCTCGCTTTATTTGACCTGGACAATACGCTGTTGGCGGGTGACTCTGATTTTGAATGGGCGCAATTCTTGATCACCAAAGGCGTGCTGGATGCCGAGCTGCATGCCGCCATGAATGAGGAATTTTTTCGCCAGTACAAAGACGGCACGCTGGATATTCATGTGTTCCTGGATTTTCAGCTCGCCCCCTTGGCGCGGCATACGCGGCGTGAGCTGGATGCCTGGCATGCAGAGTTCATGGCCACACGCATCCGCCCGATCATCACGGCGGCTGCCCGGCAACGCGTGGCGCAACATGTCGCGAATGGCGATTTGCTGGCCATAGTCACGGCAACCAACAGTTTTGTTACCGGCCCGATCTGTCGCGAGTTGGGCATTCCGCATCTGGTGGCAACGATTCCCGCACAGGCTGAGGGCGCTTTTTCAGGCCAGCCGCGCGGCCTGCCTGCTTTTCGTGAAGGCAAGGTCGAGCGGGTGGAAGCCTGGCTTGAATCGATGGGACTATGGTGGGGCAGCTTTGCGCAATCCTGGTTTTACAGCGATTCGCACAATGATTTGCCCCTGCTAGAAAAAGTAACCCACCCGGTGGCTGTTGATGCCGATGACACTCTCATTAACATAGCTGCCACGCGTGGCTGGCCGAGTATCAGCCTGCGTGATTAGTGTAGGGTAAATGGGCTGCTTCCATGACTGACAAACTCAGCTGATGCCCTGGCCCGCCAGATACTCTTCATACGTGCCGCGATAGTCGATGATGGTGCGTTCAGGCTTGATGTCGATGATGCGCGTGGCGAGCGAGGAGACAAACTCGCGGTCATGCGAGACAAAAATCAGTGTTCCGGCAAATTTATCGAGTGCGGTGTTGAGCGATTCGATGGATTCCATGTCGAGGTGATTGGTCGGTTCGTCCATCAGCAGCACGTTGTTGCGCAAAAGCATCAATTTTCCTAACAGCATGCGGACTTGCTCGCCACCAGACAGCACATCGACGGATTTTTTTGCATCATCGCCAGAGAAAAGAAGTCGCCCGAGTGTGCCGCGAATCAGTGTTTCCACATCGCCGCCATCGTAGCCTCCGGCGCGCACCCATTGCACAATCCATTCGGTGAGTATTTGTTTAGAAGCAAAGTCACTGGCGTGGTCCTGTGCGAACACGCCGGGGCGGGCTTTTTCGGCCCATTTCACCCGGCCGGTCTGCGGCGTCAGGCCACCCAGCGCTTCACCGGCCAACAGGCGCAACAGGGTGGTTTTGCCGACACCGTTTTCGCCGATGATGGCCACTTTATCGCCCGCTTCGATGCTCATCGATAACGATTTGATAATCGGCACTTGGGGTTCGTAGCCAAAACCGAGGTTCTGGATTTCGCACGCCAGACGATGCAGTTTTTCTTTTTCGTCGTAGTCAAAACGGATCCACGGATACTGGCGCGATGAAGGCTTGATGTCTTCCGGTCTGATTTTCTCGATCAGCTTCATGCGGCTGGTTGCCTGCCGCGCCTTGGATTTATTGGCTGAAAAGCGCCGCACGAAATCCTGCAAATCAGAGACGCGTTCTTTCGCCTTGGTATTGGCCGACATCTGCCGCTCGCGTGCGATGGTTGAGGCTTCCATGAAATCATCATAGTTGCCGCCATAGACCTTGATCGTGCCGTAATCCAGATCCGCCATGTGGGTACATACTTGATTCAGGAAGTGGCGATCGTGCGAGATGATGATCATGGTGCTGCTGCGCTGGTTGAGAATATCTTCCAGCCAGCGGATGGTGTTGATGTCGAGGTTGTTGGTGGGTTCATCCAGCAGCAGGATGTCGGGATTGGCGAAC
>SCUZ01000023.1 GCA_004322535.1 Rugosibacter sp. | reverse complement strand
CACCATAGCGTGTCATTGAAAAGGTGGGCAGAATGGAAACCGCATCGCCTACTTTAAATTCGCTGGAAGGCTCACCCAGTTCATCGATGACACCTGCCGCTTCATAGCCGATACGGGAGGGCAACACGGGTTTTTCAAGGTAAGTGCCGGAGCGAAAAGATGCCTCGGCACGATTCAAACCGATGCTCTGGATACGAATACGGGCTTCGCCAATCCCCGGTTTTTGCTGTGGTTCGTCTTCGAGTTGCAAAACTTCGGGGCCACCAGTTTGATGAAAACGGACAACACGTGCCATGGTTTTTCCTTTCGCATGATAAAAATAATCTTGCTGTAGTATAAATCCTGGGTGGCACTTGCAGTCAGCTTTTTTTGCCGCTTTTCTTGCCGTATTGCCGGCGCCGACTTTTTGAAAGGAATGCCATGATGAACCTTGTTGATCTACAGGGAAAACGTATTCTCGTAACGCAAGCCGATGCATTCATGGGGCCGGTTCTATGCGAGGTATTGGCAGAGTGTGGTGCAAAAGTCATTGCCGACACGGGGCCATTGCTAACGCCAGAGCGCATTGAGTCTCTCATACAAAAGGCTGGACACATAGATGTCCTGATTGCCAATCTGGCGATTCCTGCACCGAACACGCAGGCGGTTGAGGCCACCGATGACGAATGGGAGTCAGTCTTTGCTCATATGGTGACGCCCTTGCCACGCCTGGTGCGCGCGGTGTTGCCGCAGATGATCGAGCGTCGTGCGGGCAAGATTTTGCTCATGGGAAGTGCCTCTGCGCTACGCGGCATGAAACGCCGCTCTACTTACAGTGCGGCACGGGGTGCGCAGTTGGCCTATGTTCAATCGGTAGGTGTCGAGATGGCATCACTGAATATCCAGGTCAATGCCATTGCGCAAAATCTGGTTGAGAATCCAACATACTTCCCACCGGAAGTACAGGCGCTACCGGCCTTTCAAGAGCGCATCAAATGGGAAGTGCCGCTAGGTCGCCTGGTGAGCGCACGCGAGGATGCAAGTTTTGCCGCTTATTTATGCACTACCGCCGCGAACTGTTTTGTCGGTCAGGTATTTCCAGTATGTGGCGGCTGGGTACCGCGATAATTGGCAGCAGAGCGCGCAAGAAAAAAGGAATAGAGGCGTCGTGCTCTAGGTGACAAAATCATCCTGCAACAGTTGTGAAAACTGGGAAATTGGCACTGGTTTACTGAAAAGGTAGCCTTGGAAATGGGAACAGCCTTCTGCTAACAGCAAGTTTCTTTGTTCTACGGTTTCCACTCCTTCGGCAATGACATCCAGATTGAAACTTTTTGCCGTTGCGATGATGGTACGCACAATCGCTATATCCTGTGGATTGGTCTCGATGTCATTGACAAAAGACCGATCGATTTTTAACTGGTTCAGCGGCAATCGCTTGATGTATTGCAAGGATGAATAGCCTGTGCCAAAGTCATCCAGTGAAAAGCGGATTCCCGTTGCTTGTAATTGATGAATTTTTACAATAATGCCTTCAACATCTGTTGCCAACATGCTTTCAGTGAGCTCTAGTTTGAGTCTTCTCGGATCAATGGCATGATGCTCAACTATGGCGTTAACTTGAGATACAAAATTAGGATGAAGAAATTGCCGGGCACTCACATTAACCGCCAGTGTTAATTTGCGTGTTATTTCATGCTTCTGCCATGCGTTGATTTGAGCGCACGCGGTATTCAGCACCCAAAGTCCAATCGGCACGATTGAACCGGTTTCTTCTGTCAGTGGAATAAATTGCAAAGGTGAAATCAAGCCCTTTGTCGGATGATTCCACCGTATCAGGGCTTCGGCGCCTTGTGCCTTGCCAAATTGATCTACCTGAATCTGGTAAAACAACACGAACTGGTTGTGCTCCAGGGCATCATGCAAATCGCTTGAGAGACTGACTTTTTCAGTAACGCGTGCTTCCATTTGTGAATTGAAAAAATACAATACGTCCCGACCGGCTTGCTTGGCGTGATACATCGCTATATCAGCCTGCTTTATCAGTGTCTCTGCCGAAAGGTTGTTTTTGCTCTTGAACAACACAGCGCCAATGCTCGGTGTGGTGCGCTGTTCTTTATTGTTTAAAAGATAGGGCGCACGGAGTGCTGCAAGAATTTTATCGCCCGTAGACTCTGCTTGCCCTGCGGCGGCTGCAGGATCTTCGCGCAAATTTTCGAGCATGACAACAAACTCGTCACCGCCAAGTCGTGCCACAGTATCTTCATTCCGAACGCAAGCAACTAGTCGCAATGCGACGTGATGCAGCATTACATCGCCAGCAGCGTGGCCCAATGTGTCATTAATGCTTTTGAAGTTATCCAGGTCAATGAATAAAAGCGCGCCATGCCTGCCACTGCGCGAATTGGCAGACAATACCCTTTTCAGTCGATCCATCAGCAATCGGCGGTTGGGCAAGCTAGTCAGCTCGTCATAATAAGCGAGTCTGAGCACTTGCTCTTCCATTTTGGCACGCTCAATGGCAATGCCGGCAAGCGTCGCTGCTTGATTGATGAGTGAAATATCGGCGCTGCTGGGACGGTGCGGGTTCCGGTAGTAAATGGTGAGGATACCCAGCACCTTGCCAGCCGAAGAAAGAATCGGCTGTGCCCAGCAAGCGGCCAGCCCGGCTCGAGAGGCCAGCGATTGATAGGGAGACCAGGTTGGATCTTGTAAAAAATCTTCCACGACAACACGCTGACCCGTAAAAGCTGCTCTGCCACATGGTGCTGCATCTGCGCCAATGCTAATGTTATTTATCGCGGCAGCGAAAAAATCGGGGAGATTGGGGCCTACACCGTGTCTGAGATGTTTACCTTCGCTATCCACTAAAAGAATGCTGCCAAAGCTGTCTGAAATCAACTGTTCTGCCGCCACTACAATAGCTTGCAGTGTATGGGGTAAAAGTAATTCTTTTGTTAATAATTCCAGTATGTCACCACGAAACTTTTCTGCGCGTTCTGCTTGTTTCCGTTCGGAAATATCACGAACTGCCGCTTGAATACAGAGCTTACCGTCAAGCTCCATCGTGCTAAGCAGGACTTCAACAGGGAAGATGCGTCCATCGGAAATGCGTAGGTGTAGCCACTCAAATTGGCAATGACCAGCTTCCATCGCCCTTCTGATGTATGTATTTGCAAGCGTAAAAGAGTCTGTCCCGCAGGATTGCGTGGCGGGGGATATCTGGCTGGGGTGTAGTTTTTGAAACTCTTCAGCCTTAGCACAACCAAAGAGTGTCAATGCTGCCTTGTTGCAATCAAAAAACCCCTGAGAGTCGTACAGCATGACTGCGTCACTGGTATTTTCAAACAACAAGCGTAGCTTGGTTTCCGACTTTCGCAAAGCATCTTCCGCCTGCTTGCGGCTAGTCAGATCACGACAGAGCGAGTGCAACATTTCTTCACCATCTATGATGATACGGGTAAGCATCACTTCAATGGGGCGACTGGATCCATCTGCATGAAGATGGGTCCATTCGAAATGATGTGTCCCCATTTTCGAGGCAAGCTCTATCATTTCGATGGATTTCTCATGTGAGGTACTACCATCAGGCTGAAATAATGGAGACAATTCCTCGGATGTACGATTGATTACGGAT
The DNA here is from genome assembly GCA_004322535.1 of Rugosibacter sp. Taxonomy (GTDB): domain Bacteria; phylum Pseudomonadota; class Gammaproteobacteria; order Burkholderiales; family Rhodocyclaceae; genus Rugosibacter. The sequence goes on along the minus strand of SCUZ01000023.1, from coordinate 3,041 downwards.
TGTTTGTCGGGATAGCCGAATAGTTGCCATGCGGCTCGATTGCAATCAATGACGAGGCCATTTTTTTTGCACAGAAAGCAAGGGTCGCCCATTGTTTCGAACAGCGTGCGAAAAACAGAATCGTGAGGGCTGTTTATTTGACTCATCTTGATCCTGAATGTTTTTTGTTTTTATTTCTAATGATGAAGCACGACGGCCGATGTTTAAAACTAGTTGTGACTATATGGCTTGCTGAGTTTAAAAACCAGCAGAGTAAGCATCAAAAATGCCCTCAATTCACATCGCGCATTGAGGGCCAAATTTCCATAAAAAAACTCGATGACTTATTTCAGCGCGTGACTGGCTTGTAACGTATCCGCTTGGGCTTGGCGCCTTCTTCACCGAGACGTTTCTTCTTGTCATCTTCATATTCCTGATAATTGCCGGTGAAGAAGCTCCACTGTGATTCACCTTCTGCGGCCAGAATGTGTGTGCAGATACGATCAAGAAACCAGCGATCATGGCTGATGACCATGGCGCAACCGGCGAATTCAAGCAGCGCGTCTTCTAACGCACGCAGGGTTTCCACGTCCAGATCGTTGGATGGTTCATCGAGCAACAGCACATTGCCGCCAGTCATCAACGTCTTGGCCAGATGCAGCCTCCCGCGTTCGCCACCGGAGAGATTGCCAACCAGTTTTTGCTGGTCGCCCCCCTTGAAGTTAAAGCGGCCGATATAGGCACGGCTGGGGAGTTCGACTTTGCCGATGGTGAGGATATCGGCACCATCGGCGAGTTCATCAAACACGGTTTTCGTGCCATCAAGGCAATCGCGGCTTTGGTCGACATAGGAAATTTTCACCGTGGGGCCGATGATAACGTCGCCCGTGTCGGGCTTGTCTTGCCCTGTGATCATTTTGAATAGCGTTGATTTACCTGCGCCATTGGGGCCGATAATGCCGACAATCGCGCCGGCGGGCACGGTGAATGAGAGGTTATCAATCAGCAGACGGTCACCAAAGCCTTTGCTGACATTGTGAAATTCGATCACCTTGTCACCCAGCCGCTCGGCGACGGGGATAAAGATTTCATGGGTTTCGTTGCGCTTTTGGTATTCCTCGTTGGAGATCTCATTAAAGCGCGCGAGACGCGATTTGCTCTTGGCCTGGCGCGCCTTGGGGTTGCTGCGCACCCATTCGAGCTCTTCCTTCATGGCCTTCATGCGAGCATCCTGCTGCTTGGACTCGGTTTCCAGCCGTGCTTCTTTTTGTTCCAGCCAGGAAGAATAATTTCCCTTCCACGGAATACCATGGCCGCGATCAAGCTCGAGTATCCATTCGGCGGCATTATCCAAAAAGTAGCGATCGTGGGTAACGGCCACCACGGTGCCGGGGAAGCGGGTGAGGAACTGTTCCAGCCATTCCACCGATTCAGCATCCAGGTGGTTAGTCGGCTCATCCAGCAGCAGCATGTCGGGGCGCGAGAGCAACAGTTTGCACAGCGCTACGCGGCGCTTTTCGCCGCCGGAAAGCTTGTCGATTGTGGCGTCCCACGGCGGCAGGCGCAACGCGTCGGCGGCCAGGTCTAGCTGGTGTTGGGTATCGCTGCCTGAGGCAGCAAGGATGGCTTCAAGCCGCGCCTGTTCTTCAGCTAATTTGTCAAAGTCGGCTTCGGGCTCGGCATAGGCGGCGTAGATGGCCTCCAGCTTGGCTTGCGCGGCCATCACTTCACCCATGCCCGATTCAACTTCTTCGCGTACGGTTTTGTTCGGGTCGAGCTGTGGCTCTTGCGGCAAATAGCCGATGTTCAGGTTAGGCATCGGCGTGGCTTCGCCGATGATATCTTTGTCAATGCCCGCCATGATTTTCAGTACAGTCGATTTACCCGAGCCATTCAAGCCGAGTAAACCAATCTTGGCACCGGGGAAAAACGAAAGAGAGATGTCTTTGAGAATTTGACGCTTCGGCGGCACGATCTTGCCGACGCGATTCATGGTGAAAACGTATTGAGCCATAAGGGTTTCAGGTACTGGGAGCGAGTGAAAAATTAAAAAACGGAAATCTTTCTGGCTGCACCGGCTTTATCGGGCGATGAAGCAGGGAGGGGATGGCTTTTCGCGCATGCGATGAGGATTACTACAAATCACCACAGGCTATTAGCTTCAACTGCGGAAGCATCAATCATTAGTTGATCCCCATCGATTTTAGTGGGGTAACTAGCAAGGTTGCAGTCCGTACCGTTGACTCCCTTACCATTCTGCAAATCAAATTGCCACATATGCGCAGCACAGGTAAGCAGGTTATTGCCCAGGTAGCCATCGGCCAGGGAGCGCCTTTGGTGAGGACACAAGCCTTGATAAACCTTGATTTCATCTAAAGCATTATGCATGACAATGACCAGTGCGCCATCGCTTGTCATGAACTCTTGAAGCTCATTAACCGGTAATGCACTAACCAGACAGATTGCCTCCCAACTCATTTTTCTCTACCTTAAAATTAAAGAAACCGGCCCAATGATGATGTCGCTGGGCCGGTAACAAGGTATTGCGTATTTTACTGGCTATTTTTTTCCGCCGTAACGAACCTGTCTGCCGCGATTATGTTTGGCCGCCATACGACGCCACATCAAGCAATAGCCGTCAATACGGGAAAGGTTTTCTTTCTCGCCAAAAGCGTACCCCGCTTCAGAGTAAGCGCGCTGTGTGCCTTCATTGGCAAGCACATCGCTCTTATTGAAACCCTCATATTCAAAATAAGACCATCGGGTCCTCACATCATGCTCGGCCTTGAGTGCCTCTCCTTCTGAGGAAACCTTCTTGCCCCACGCGATGATATAGCGGTGATGCGCTTCATCAATGGGTACATACCATTCATAGTGAACATACTCTCCCGCAAGAGAGCCAGGCTCTGATCCCCAAGGGCCGATGCTGAGCCCGCACGGCAACACGAGCACTGCTTCCATTTGTCCGAAGGGAATACTTCCTTGCTCCGTTTGTGGATTAAAGGCAGAGCGGACGACACCCACCTCGCCTTCGCATTCGATCTTGTATTCAAACACGGGGA
>SCUZ01000022.1 GCA_004322535.1 Rugosibacter sp. | reverse complement strand
CAGATTTCATCGGGTGTATCGGGCATGCGCGCAGCGGTAAACTCTTGCATGGCGGCGAATGTGGGTGCATACGCCACACGGCCCAAAGTGCGCACAATCACAACACTACCTTGACCATCGAATGCGCACTGAGTTCGATATATAACGCATCCAGTTGGGCTTGCGATGTGGCGCGCACGGTACAAGTGAGCGCAAGATAATTGCCCGCGCGCGAAGGGCGCATCGTCATCGTGGCAGCGTCAAATTCGGGTGCATGTTTGATCACCACAGAAGCGATGGTCTGCGCAAAATCATCCGCGTGCACACCCATGATCTTGAGTGGAAAATCACAGGGAAAATCGATCAATGTTAGCTTATCCATGCCGCATCACTCGTGTTTTGTATTCTTGATACCAGCCATACATGGCAACAAACACTGGCCCCGGGGTGCCGGTTGCCGTATCGCCAGCGCCGACTTTTACCCCATCCAGCTGAACAATCGGCAGCACTTCGCGCGTTGATGAAGCCAGCCATAATTCCTCCGCCGTGCGCGTCTCGGCTTCGGTAATATCGCGTACTTCAACCGGCACCCCGTTTGCTGCGGCAAGCTCCAGCAACACGTCATAGGTAATGCCCGGCAGCATGAGATGATTTTTCATCGGGACGAGCAGCACACCGTTGCGCACCACAAAAATCGATGAAGCGGCACCTTCGGTCAAAAACCCATCGCGAAACAACACGGTCTCGGCACAGCCTGCCATCACGGATTGCTGGCGCAACAGGCAATTCGCCAGCAATGAGATGGACTTGATATCACATCGCAACCAGCGGATATCCGCCGCAGAAACCGCCGCCACGCCTGCGCCGACTTGCGCTGCGCTGGGCATATTCATCGGCTCGGCCAACAGTAATACCGTCGGCACAGGTGCCTGGGGAAAGACGTGATTGCGCACCGCCATCGGCCCGCGTGTTACTTGAATGTAAATTGACTGGTCATCCCATTCCGCAGTGGCGACAAGGCGACTCACCAATGCTGTCCACTCGGCCTGGGTGTGCGGATTATCTAGCTGTATCGCAGCGAGGCTGCGGCCGAGACGACCTAAATGCTCGTCAAGACGGAATGGGTGGCGCGAATACACCGGAATGACTTCATACACGCCATCGCCGAACAGAAAACCGCGGTCCATCACCGAAACCTGCGCATCTTCCGGTGCCAACCACTGACCGTTCAGGTACAGCAGGGTGCTCACCGGAACCAGAGCACCAAGGTGTCCCACAGTCGGCCAAAGAAGCCTGCTAACGGGACTTCTTCCAACGCGACCACGGGATACTCGCCCCACGCTTGCCCACCCAAGGTGAGCTTGAGCGTGCCGACTTTTGTTCCAAGATGTACCGGGCCCAACAAAGGCTGGCGGCTTTCAAGCCGCGTGGTGAGCTTGGCTGCCATCCCGCGTGGCAAAGAAATAATCAAGTCTTCCGTGACGCCCACCTTAACCGTATTTTGCGCGCCCTTGAATACTTTGAACTGCGAGACCGTTTGGCCTTTGCCATACACTTTGATTGCATCAAAAGCCATGTAACCCCAGTTCAGCAAATTGAGCGAATCACGCGCACGGGCTTCGTCCGAAGGCGCACCCAACACGACAGATATCAAGCGGCGCGGCGCGCGCAGCGAAGTGGCGACCAAACAATAACCCGCCGCACTCGAATGACCTGTTTTCAAACCATCAACCGTGGGATCGGCCCATAACAGGCGATTCCGGTTGTACTGACGGATACCCGCGTAGGTATATTCCTTCATCGCATGCAGGCGATGTATTTCGGGGTGCTCTCGCACCAGCGCTGCGGCTAGCCGCGCCATATCGTGAGCGGTAGAGTAATGCGTGGGCTGGGCGCCGTCAAAAAAACCGCTGGCATTCAGGAAATTCGTGTCTTTCAAGCCTAACCGCTGCGCTGTCTGATTCATCATGATGGCGAACGCCGGCTCACTGCCGCCAACAGCTTCCGCCAAGGCAACAGATGCATCGTTGCCTGACTGAATCACCATGCCTTTGAGTAGATCATCCACCAGCACCTGTCCATTGACGGGCACAAAGCTGCGTGAGCCTTGCGTGCGCCAAGCCCGTTCGGAAACAACCACAGGCTGCTGGAGTGACAACCGCTTGTCCGCCAACGCTTCGGCGACCAGATACGTGGTCATCATCTTGGTCAGCGAAGCAGGTTCAAGCCGCTGCTCCGCATTATGTTCCGCCAACACTTGCCCAGTAGCGTAGTCAATCAATACCCATGCGCGCGCGCTCAAGGCTGGTACGGGAACGGTGACCGGGGTAGCGGGCGTCTGTGCCAGGCTAACAGCCCACGGCAGGCAAGCCAACAGAAATATAAGGTAGCGCATATCCGAATCACCAGCTCAAAGACAAAACCGGATTATAGTGGCTAGCCCTACCCACAATGATCACTTCGCGACAAGCCCTTTAACCGGTCAAGAAAATCCGTTGAATCGGATGGCAATGCCCTCGAGATGCGACCTATCCGTTATTTATTGCGCTGTGTAGCCACCGTCGATCGGAATAATCGCACCGGTAATAAAGCTCGCCTCGTCCGACGATAAAAAGGCGACCAGATTGGCAATTTCCGCTGGATCAGCACCACGACCCAGCGGTGTCATGGCGGTTGCCCCCTCAATGAACTGCTGCCCAATCCGCGCCACCATCGGGGTCATGACCAACCCCGGACAGATCGCGTTGGCCCGAATGCCCTGTTTGGCGTAGGTGACAGCCCACGCGCGCGTCAAGGCGATCACGGCGCCTTTGGATGTGCTATAGGCGTGCAATCCTGCTGTACCGATCAAGCCGGCGATTGACGAGGTGGTCGTAATCACACCGCCGCCCCCGCGCAACATGCTTTGCAAGGCATATTTGGCGACGAGAAATGGACCACGTGTATTAACCGAGTGAATATGCTCCCACGCCGCAAGATCAAGTGTATCGGTTAGCCCATCTCCCGATTCAGTGCCGGCATTGTTAAACAAAATGCGCACACTGCCGTAGTTTTCTTCCGCACTTTTCATTGCAGCGCTGACACTGGCTTCACTGGATACATCACACTGGGCAATAAAGGCTTCGCCGCCGGCATTTTTGATGTAATTGCGCGTTTCTTCAAGACCCTTGAAATCAACGTCAATCAGACACACTCGACCACCTTCTGCAGCCAAATGCACAGCGGCTGCGCGACCGATTCCTGCAGCAGCACCAGTCACTACAGCACATCGTCCTGTAAATCGATTAGCCATATCTTCTCCCGCTTATGAGTTTTGTGTTGAAAAAAGATGTTAATAATTCACCCAATGATCCAGCGCCGTATCACTAGCGCCGACTTTTTATGATACCCAACCCGCCTCAATATTCGCCTTCTTGGCGAGTTCTTTTTCAGCTGGATTGGCAAACTCGCGATCCCATTTTGCCAGATGCCGCTGCATGACGCCCACGCAAATGGCGCCAAAACCCAGACATGAGGGGACCCGATAGACCGGTTCATCAGCATCATACTCACCGCCCAGCGGTATGGCACTTTTTTTGCCGTCGCCACGTAGACCAATGTATCCCAGTGATGGAGATTTCACCTTCGGAAACGCGTATCGTTACAAGACACGGTTGCGGCCCTGTGCCTGGCATATCGACAATCGCACCCAAGTCAATCCATTCACAAAAATCAATACCACTGCCCCGGTTTCACTACCCGCTAAGCACCACACCCCCTTAGGGGTACGTCACGGTGCGGGAAGAAAGCATCCGCAACAAATTTATCCTCGCTGAAAATCTCCTTGCGGCCTTGTGGCGGCAATAACGCAACCCAGGTTTCGTGCACCGGCATGAAAAAGGCGGCCCAACCACCGGAAACGCTGTGGCGCGACAATCGAGGCAGTCGCGTTTCGTGAATCGCGTCTTTCAGTTTGCTGGAATAGCCGCCACGGCGATCGGTTTCGAATAATTCAGCTTCAGCAACCTGGCCAATATATTCTGCTCGCTTGATGGCTTCCTCATGGGTAAGGGCACTCATTTTCCCCTCTTGATAAGTTTTTTAACGCAAAACAAAAAGGGGCGATAACCGCCCCTTTTTTTATCAGCCTAGCGGATGTCCGCTCAAACCATATTGCGTACGGCCGTAATACATCATGTGGTCTTCATAAATTTGCGTAACATGAACGGAGACCATCATCAGATCACGGGCAAAGACTTCCACGATATCGCCTTTGTAAGTCGCCGCCCCACCCAACAACTCCAGGGTGCGAAAACCCACCTGAGCCGCTGTTTTAGCGATGGATGAACGCCAGGCAGCCAGTCGGTTTTCTTCTACAGGCGAGACGGATGTCGTGCCTGCGATGCGCCAGTCTTCAAGCTGCTGCACATAGCGTTCATGTAACGCTTCTGCTTGCTCGATCCAGGTGGTCACCTCGCCCAGATTGCGCTGTGCCACGGGGGATTCCCATTCCTGCCCACCCAACACCACGCGCTGGCGCGCCTTGATACGGCTATGCAATTCTTTATGCAAGCGCTGCATGGCGCCAATACACACCGCATTAAAGCCCAGCGTGAAGGCTGGCATGAAAGGCACGCGATAAATCGGCTCGTCGGCGTCGTATTCGCCACCGATCGGCGTCACGCTGCCTTTGGCACTGCCCAACGGCAATATGCGATGCCAGGGTACGAACACGTCTTGCACCTTGATGCCTTTGCTGCCTGTGCCACGCAGACCAAACGTATCCCAGTTTTGAATGACTTCGCCTTCGGAAACACGCACAGTCACCAGGCAAGGTTGCGGGCCGCAATCAGTGCCCGGCACATCCACAATTGCACCCAGACCGATCCATTCGCAAAAATCAATGCCGCTGCCCCAGTTCCACTGGCCACTCAAGCGCACGCCGCCGTCGACATAGTCAACCTTGCCAATGGGAAAGAAAATATCCGCAACAAATTTATCCTCGCTGAAAATCTCCTCGCGGCCCTTGGGGGGCAACAGCGCAACCCAGGTTTCATGCAAGGGCATGAAATACGTTACCCAGGCACCGGAAACGCTGTGCTGGCCAATGGTGCGCACCACCTCTGAAAAGGTGCGGTGTGTCATACCAAAGCCGCCATAACGCTTGGGGCGCATCAGACGATGCAATTGCATTTCGTGAATCGCGTCTTTCAATTTTGTCGAATAGCCGCCTCGGCGGTCGGCTTCGAACAATTCGGCTCCAGCGACCTGGCCGACATATTCCGCGCGTTTGATGGCTTCCTCATGGGTTAATTGTGTCATGATCAATGTCCTCTTTGACTATCTGGTTTTTTATAAGAAAAAAAACGGGAGCTCACGCTCCCGTTTGAATACAACCTCTTGAACGATTAGTCTCCGCCGCGCAGATTCTGCACTTGGAAAATGGTTGCCGGATTTTTAGCCGGATCAATTTCACCACGGAAAGTAATTGCTGTGCAGTGATTTGACTGCAAATCTATCACCGAGCCAGAGTCATCCAGCGGAATACCTGAGTCTTTGTTGATTGATAGATGAAAATCAGGATGTGCTTTACCAATCTGGAAGGACTTCCAGATTTCGCCCTTACGATCATAAATGGTCGACATGGAAGGCGTCATGATCTGAGCATCCAGATAAATCAAGCGCTTGCTGATAGGGTGACCAGCATCTACCGGGCGACCTTCAAGCACATGGACTTTACGTAATTGCCAGGTGATATCCGGCGTGCAATTTGCCTTACCAGTGAAACCGATAAATCTATATCCGTCAGCTTCCTTGAAATCAGGATGGAATTTTTTCATCTCGTTATGCTTGTAGTAAGGCATCAGCGCATTTTTGGTTTCGATGAACCTCCATTTGTAGTCAGATACGCGGCCGTTGTAGCCTTCAAAGTCTTCGATCATCAAGTCGGAGCCCAGGAAGGAATCCGTTGTCTGGCCCGTGGCCAAGCGACGCACGCGACGCTGAAATCCAAGGTATAGATACGCATCACTACGTTTTAAATCGTCCTCATAGGCCTGAATCAGCAGTTGGGTGTTTTTCAGATCCAGCGGCTCATTTACCTTGACGTAAGTGCCGCGATAAAGCTGCGATGGATTCGGCGTG
>SCUZ01000021.1 GCA_004322535.1 Rugosibacter sp. | reverse complement strand
CGCCCAACACGCATGGCCAAGCGGGCTTTGGTGTCATCAAAAATATAACCCGCACCAAACGCCAATGGCGCACTGCGGTCTTTACGAAACCGCCGCTCAGTCACCGGCATACGGTAACGGACATCGTCTTCGAGCAAGGCCAGCCATTCGTTAAAACGTTCGTCATCCAGCAACCGCGCCTCATAAAACAGCTGCTGCTGGAGTGCGAGGTGTTTATCCACGGCCAGCATCACCGGCACTTCAAGCGGCTTGGACAGTGCGCTGTTCATCTTTCGCCTCCAGTGGGTTCAGGTTGTACTGGGGCACTTCAGACCAATCCTTGGCCTGCATGTGCTCTTGCCAGCGACGGTAAAAATAGCGCTGGTTGTGTTCGCTCACGATGCCAGAAGCAATATCACCCGGCAGCCCGGCACGCTGGCCTGAGCGGCCCAATGCCATGTTGGTATACACCGGCATCTGGCGTGTGCGCCAGCCACGGGATTGCGAAGTACATGAGGCCAGGTTGTCGCCATCGTCATTGTCAAACAGGCCTGCGGGGCCAAAGGTGAGCAGCACGTTATCCAGAATCTGCTGCTTTAATTCGTCCGGCATGTTTTTCTCGACAATCGCCCAGGTCCACATTTCAATCTGGCCAGGGCCTTTGGGATGGTACACACGGAACCAGTTAAGACCGGGCAAAAACTGCAAGCTGGGGAAAATGGTCAGATTCAGTTGCGAGCCCCAGAGCTTTTCGCCACGGAACTTGCCAAGACGGGCAACGACTTTGGCACGATTCTCGGTCAGATATTTCAGTGCCAGGGCCGGCTCGGGGTAAAACGCATAGCCTGAGACACCATCGAGCGAAGCCAGCACCGAATTACCATTCAAGCCTGCTACAGACATGCCACCTTCCAGATCCACACCGGTATTACCCACGGTAAACCCAGAAAGGTCACCACTTTGAGTGGCTTTCATGGCACCGGCGTGCGACCAGCCCAAGTGATAGCCATCACCGCAGACGTTCTCGACAGGCAGCTTCCAGTTGGTATGCAGCACGACCTTTTGCGTGGCACCAATCAACTCCGTGCCTTCGGGCATGGCATCCAATGCAGTATCCAGATACCAGCGCATGTCACCCAGGTAATCTTCCAGCGAGGGGGCGTCTTTGTCAAAGCAGCCGAAGATCAGTCCGCGATATGAGGCGACATTGTCAACCGGCACCAAACGAAACTGGTCTTTGTCAATTTCGTTGAAATACACTTCGCGCTCGAGCGGCACAGTGGCCAGGCTGCCATCAATGCCAAAAGCCCAGCCGTGGTAGTTGCAGGAAAAAGCCCGCGCATTGCCACGATCAGCACGTGTTAGCCGATTACCGCGATGCGTGCAGGTATTCAGAAATACCTCGATCGAGCGGTCATCCTGCCGCACCACCACGACTTCGTCTTCGCCCATGTAGGTGCGAAAAAAATCGCCGGGCTTGGGAATTTGCGATTCATGTGCCAGGAACAACCAGCATCGGCCAAAGATGCGCTCCAATTCCTGCTCATAGATCGCCGGGTCAGCGTAAATCACCCGCCGCTGCGCCCCTGTTGCTTGATCAATGAGCTCATCCACGTTATGCATAACGCCTCCTGTCTATTGACCTCTGTCGGTCTCGTTCTTTACTTCCCGAGAGAAGCCGAATCGATTCTATGAATCACCAGTGAGCATTACCTTGATTTAAGTCAACCAAATATCGTTTTTTCACGGCAACCCCTACCACCCCACCACCAACGCTATCCACACCAATGAATTAATTACTGCTCGGGCAAACCCTTTCAATTGCAATTGGAATAAGCGCAAAAAAGAGAGGGCGGGAAATCATTGAGATTTCCCGCCCTCTCTTTTCCGGTGTGTCACCTACCCCTCTGCTTTGCCGTATCGCCAGCGCCGAGTTTATGGCGAGCGATCTCTGACTAAAGCACCCCACTCCTCACAGCATCAGCAAGCACCGGAAATCTCGTGTTGCACTCTTGGCGTTTGCTGCGGCATCCGGCACTTCAGGCATAACCGCACAAAAGGCGTCGATTGCTTTATCGGCAAGTGGTTCCCATTTGGCGATCCACTGCCTGATGGCCTCTGCATTGCCTGATTTTTCAAGCGTCATTTTGACCAGCGCTGTTGCCCAGCGGCGATGACGGGCAGCATCCAAAAGCTGGCTATCCGTCAACATGCCAAGCAACGTATCGCCGTTATGACGCCCGGCTTCGCCCAATTTGCGCAATACGGTCGACCTCAAGCTCGTTCATGCTAAACGGCCGCCCCAGCATTTCTTCTATGGTTTGCCGTTGAAGAAACATCTCGCCATCCGTCTGGATACGCAGGTAAGCCAACTTGTCTTCAACGGTGATGGTCTTGCCCGGGTTATCAATTTCTGCAGCTTCGGAAACTGCCTTGGCCAGATCGCCTTGACGCATGACCGGCCCCACCTTGTTGTTGATGTGCGACTGAGAGATATCACTCATGTTTCATCCTTTTCGTTAATGGCCATCAGTTGGCCTTGCCTGGTGAATCGTTGCATTGCGAAAAACACGTTCACACGTGAGCAAATAGTGGCGTGACACCTTCGGTGTCCACCAGCACGGCTCCATCGTCGATACGCACGGGATATTCCGCCAGGCGGCAGTCATCGGGATTGATGCCTGCGCCTGTTTGCGCATCGAACACCCACTGATGCGCGCGGCAGATCAGGTGCTTGCCATCAAATTGACCTTCTACCAGCAAAATATCCTGGTGCGGACAAACCCCCTGGTAGACGCGAATCTCGCCTCCGTCCAGACCGATCAGCAACACTTCCTGGCCATTGACCTGGCAGGACTCCATTTCGCCTTCCCACAAGTCATCCAGTTCACAAACCTTTGCAAATGCCATCATGTGTTCCTCCCTGTTATTCCCAGACGACTTCGATGCATTCCATGGGCTTCAAGCCGGATTCGCTGACTTTTAGCGTGTGCGGCAAGGGCTCGGCTGCGCCTTGACGGCGCACCCGCATGGTGCAGCCCGGACGTGCCGCAACGCGGCGACCGACGGAGTGATACGCCGCCGCAGCGGCGACTTCATCCATGGTGTTTTCAGTATCCACGGGCAGCAGTTGCAAGACAAAATCGCCCTGAAAGTTTGACGTTAAGGGAAACAATGCCATGTCTAATCCTTCTTGAAAGTATTCGGTTGGTCTGATGAGATTCAGGCGGCCGCCTTTTGACGTGCAGCACGAATTTTTTCTACCCAGGCATAGTTGTGCGCGTCGTCACCCCTCTCGCCTGGGTAAAGGCTCATATAGTTGAGCGCACCTTCAAGCGTAGGAGGCTGGATCATGCCGGCCAGGAAGCGGTCAATCAAAGACAGATGGCCTTTGTAGCGCTCCGGCTCCTGCTCAAAGCACCACTGGCAGGCTTCAGAACAGAAATGGTATGAGCGGCCTTTGTACTCGAGCGGAAAGTCACGCACTTTCCAGGCCGGGCCAGGTGCTGATGCAATCGGCAACTGGCACATATTGCACAGCATCGGCAAAGTCTCTGGATAGGTGAGTCCTTTTTTGCCTTCCAGCAGATTATCGGTGATGACATCCCACACCGTGCCAAAGGTTTCCGACCATCCCGGGTATTTCTCTTCCAGCCAGGCCCGATCTTCAGCAGTAACGCCTGCAGGGTTGTTCCACCACATGATCGGACGCCAGAACCAGAAACCCATTTGCATTGCGTGGCTGGCATGGTCCAAGTCAGCCACCAACTGGTCCCAATACCAGGGTTTATCCAGGCCCAGATCCAGCAAGGCACGTTCGAACTGGCTCACAATCCACTCCAGCATGAATTCCTTGAAGGACATCTTGCGATCAGCCACCGGCGTGAAATAATCCATGGCAGCACCTGTCACTGCGGCAAACAGCTTCCAGGCACGCCAGATCATCATATCCACAATGCGCTGCGCTTCCTGCTTTTTGCCATTCGCTAAAAGAATCCCCACCAGCGGCCCGCCGATTTGCGCATGGCGCGACTCATCCGTTTGAATGCTCGAAATCATGTTCGAGAAAGACCAGTCACCGACTTCGGCTGCATCGGCAGCAAGGCCAAGAAACTGCATGTTGGTAAAGCCCGTTTCAAACGCAAACGTCAACCCCAAGGCGACTTCTGATGCACCGCGCGTCACCATCATGTCATCAAACAGATGGCGCGCGGCAACGATCGCCCAATGATTGGTGTCGTAGGACTTGTGCGCCCAGTCGAACTGACGGTCTTTCGGGCAAAGCTCATGCGGAAAATACAGTTGAAGTTGAGCATGCCGCATTTCGTCCAGCATGCCCATGGTGGCCATGTTGCGCATGCCGGGGGCTTTGCCAAATCTTGCCATGCGCGCTTCCGCAGTAGACGCGGAATATTCGGCACGCGGAAAAGCACCATAGTGCAGCTTTAATACCGACTGCCAGCCCGGATCAGATTTCTCGTAAATGTCGCTGCGCTCCAGCGCTGCCTTGACGGAATAAGCGCCAGCGTCTTTTTCACGCTGAACTTTCACATATTCAGGGTACGTTTGCTTGTAGGGCTCATCGTAGCCCTCCCAGCCGGATAGCGGAATCCCCATGCTCCCGGACATCTCTGGCGGAAAGAGTTCATCTTCCGTCACGTAGCCCGGCGTCCAGTTGGTGGTACGCGCAAGGTTGTACCAATCGAGTCTGCCAAGTAATGCCATGATCTTCTCCTCAGAATTGACAGCTGCCAGGTAATGCCCGTTCATCATCAAGGGGCTGCTCTCGTATCGGTAGGAACGCATCACGAGACGAATTCTTTTTGCCCCCTCTCCACTTTCACTTGTATCCATTAAATTTCAAAACCCGCCTCCAAACCTTGATCTAAGTCAACAAAGTCTGAAAACCAACCAAGCTCTCATGCATGCATGGCTTGAAAGTGTTATTTTTCCCGCAGTCCTATTTCAGTCTGTGGAGAAAAAATGTTGCCTTTAAATTCCCTGGCCTTGGCCTGTGTGCTGTTTCTTGGGTTGCACTGGCTGGTTGCCGGAAGTCCCTTGCGTGGCGCGATTGTTGCCATCACGGGAGAAAATATCTTCCGTATCCTGTTTTCGCTGGCTGTGCTGGCAAGCCTGATCTGGATGGGATGGGCCTATGCCCATGCGCCTTATACCGAGACCTGGGGCAAAGCGATGGTTTTAAAACCGGTGGCCAGTGTCTTGATGGCGTTTGCCTTCATCTTTTTGATCGTTGGTACTTTTTCCAAAAACATCAGCATTCTCAATCAGAACCAACCGGAAGATATCAGCGCGCAAGGTCTGCTACGCATCACTCGCAATCCCGGGCTGATCGGGTTTGGGCTGTGGGGGTTGGCGCATTTCATGGTGAATGGCGATTGGGCAGGCCACCTGCTATTCGGCACTTTTCTCTTTCAGGGATTTATCGGCCCCTTGAATATGGAACGCAAATACCGAAAAAAATTCGGCTCGGCATGGGATGCGTTTGCTGCTCAAACCTCGCACATGCCATTTCTTGCCATTCTGACAGGACGCAACCGCCTGGTCTTGAGCGAGATCAGCAAACCCTTGCTGATTGCGAGTCTTCTCGCCTATGCGCTCATGCTGTATTTCCATGCCGCGTGGTTTGGAGTCTCGCCACTATCCTGATCTGCTGCATCCTGACTTCCACGCACCCTTTCTGGCCTGTTTAGCGCCGTCCTGCCAGCGCCGACTTTTCCGGCATCCCCTGATCACAAACGCGAAAGCCGCTCCAATTCCGATGTGAGCGGCTTTCGCGTTTGTGGGAAAAAATTTTTTACAGATGACAGATGAATTGACAGCATCACTTTTTTGACCAGTCATAGCGCAAGCGAAGATCCAGCCCATAACCAGGCTCTTCGTTATCATGGCCCCACATGTCGTACTCGTAGTATTCCGACTGGTGTGTGGCTTTACGGCCTACGCCGCCAACTTCAACCAGCCAGCCAGAAGGATTGACGTGATAAAAAGTGAGCATGTGGTCATTGCTATGCTTGCCCAAACCCACATGAACAGGCAGCTTCCTGTCTCTAACGATATCGTGCGTTAAGCCAACATCATCGATGTTGTCCACTTCAAACTTCAGGTGATTGATGCGCTTGGGCGCAGGGCCGCCCACAAAGGCCACCGTGTGATCACGGTCATTGCAGTGCATGAACACCGGCTTGGCGATGACCCCCGGTGCCTGCGGCACTTGCAGGTGATATTCAATTGAGCCGCGCATGCCAAACACATCGGTATAAAACCGATAGGCTTTTTGCACATCGGTTTGCCGAAGAATAAGGTGGCCCAAGCCCTCATCTCCCGTCACAAAACGGCCATGCATCCCGCGCCCCGGATGAAAAGGCTTGTGATAATCAATCAACGGGCCATGGTAAACCTCCGTAGGATTGCCACCCGGATCTAAAAACTTGATGAGATCAAGCACGCGACGCTCCTGGCATTCCGCTGCATCGCACTGGCGAAACTTGACGCCTGCCGCTTCCAACTGACGCTTCATTTCATCGAACTCTTCAGGCCCGGCAACACGCCAGCCCAGATAGTCCAGATCGTCCGTGCCGCTGTTATGCACGATGTAGCGGTGATGCTGATAATCCATGCGCATGTAAAAGCGATCCGTCTCGCCCTCATCGAACACTTCCAGCCCCAGCACCTGCGAGGCATATTCGCGCCATGCTGCCATATTCGACACACCCAAACCCAAGTACCCCAATTCCGTTACGACTGCCATGATTTAAGCTCCTTATGTAGTTAAAAACAAAATTCAGATCAGCGGATGTGCGCTTAACCCATACTGCGCACGGCCGTAGAACATCATGTGATCGTCATACGCCTGACCAAAATGAATAGACATCATGAACAGGTCGCGCGCAAAGACTTCAACCAGGTCACCTCGATACGCTGCGGCTCCACCCAGCATTTCCATGGTACGAAAACCCACTTGCGCGGCGATCTTGCCAATGGAACATCGCCAGGCAGCGTCTCTTGCCAATTCGGGTTCGGTAGCGGAGGTTCTGCCTTCTTTTGTCCACGCTTCAATCTGCTGCAATTCGCGCTCATACAGCGCTTCTGCCGTTTCCACCCATGTCATGACTTCGCCCAGGTTGCGCTGCGCTACGGGAGACTCCCATTCCTTCATCCCGAGCACAACGCGCTGCCGTTTATGCAAGCGTTCACGCAGCTCATGCTGCAGACGCTGAATGCCACCCAGTGCAATGGCGGCAAAACCGATTGTGAAAGCCGGCCCAAAGGGCGTTCGATAAACGGCTTCTTCCGGATCAAACTCGCCACCAATCGGTACCGCGTTTTTTTTGATCGCCGCGAGCGGACACACTCTGTGCCACGGTACAAACACATCCTTGACCTCAATGGAATGACTGCCTGAACCGTTCAAGCCAAATGCTTTCCAGTCACGGATGATGCTGCCTTCGGCAACCTTGATCGTTGCCAGGCAGGGTTGAGGGCCACCCGTAATGCCGAACAAGTCTCCGGGCAAATCGATAATGGCACCAAGGCCGATCCACTCGCACATCTCGATACCACTGCCCCACTGCCAGCGGCCGGTCAGACGCAAGCCGCCTTCAACGCAGGTGACCTGCCCAATAGGATAGAGAATATCAGCGACGAACTTGTCAGTACCGAAAATTTCTTCCCGGCCTTTAGGTTGCAGCATCGCAACCCAGCATTCATGCGCGGGCATGAATAGCGTGAGCCACCCCGCAGAAACGCTGTACTGGGCAACCGTGCGTACAGCCTCGAGCATTGTCCGATGCCCGAGACCGTAGCCGCCGTAACGCCTGGGACGCAAAATACGGTGAAACCCGGCCTCATGCATGGCCTCCTTGAACTCGGTGCCATAGCCGCCATTGGCATCCGCCACAACCAGCCCCGTCTCGGCAATTTTGCCAAGATGATGTGCACGCCTGATAATCTCCTCATGCGTCATTGTTCTTTGTAACATCGCTCTCACTCCTTGGAATGTATGCCGAAATTCATGCTTACCTGACCAATCACACCAGCGGGTGCTGACTCATCCCATACTGCGCACGGCCGTAGAACATCATGTGATCTTCATACGCCTGACCCACGTGAATGGAGATCATCAGCAAATCCCGGGCGAAGACTTCCACCAGATCGCCGCGATACGCAGCAGCGCCACCGAGAAGCTCCAGCGAGCGGAAACCAATCTGCGATGCAGTCCGTGATATATAGGCACGCCAAGCGGCCATGCGGGCTTCTTCTTCAGGCTCGATAGAAGTTTTGCCAACTTTGCACCAGTCTTTCAGCTGATTGACATAGCGTCCAAACAGGGCTTCGATTGTCTCGACCCGGGTTGTCACTTCACCAAGGTTACGCTGCGCCACGGGAGACTCCCACTCTTTCATGCCGAGTACGACACGTTGCCGGCTACGAATACGCTCGTGCAGTTCGCGTTGCAAGCGTTGCGCAGCACCCACGCAAATCGCCCCGAAACCTACGCAGAAAGCGGGACCAAAG
>SCUZ01000020.1 GCA_004322535.1 Rugosibacter sp. | reverse complement strand
CGACTGGCGTGCATCATCCAGATGAACGTCAGAATAATTGAGCGGGCTGCGGTAATGCGCACGCAAAATAAAAAATCGCACTACTTCGGCATCGTACTTTTTCAAGACTTCGCGTATGGTAAAGAAATTGCCCAGCGACTTGGACATTTTCGCGTCATCCACCCGCACAAAGCCGTTGTGCATCCAGTAGTTAACATAGTGGCGATGCGCTTGATCCGTATGATCTGATGGATCTGCACATACCCCTTCTGACTGGGCGATTTCGTTTTCGTGATGCGGGAACTGCAAATCCTGGCCGCCACCGTGAATATCAAAGTGTGCCCCAAGCAGTTCAGAAGCCATGGCCGAACACTCGATATGCCATCCGGGACGACCGGTACCCCAGGGGGATTCCCATTTAGCCTCGACCGGCTCTTCTTCCTTGGCTTGTTTCCAGAGCACAAAATCCAGTGGGTCTTGTTTGCCAGCGGTCACATCCACCCGCTCACCGGCACGCAAATCTTCCAGCGATTTACCGGAAAGCTTGCCATAACCATCGAACTTGCGCACCGAGTAGCAAACATCACGATTCGCTGCCACATAGGCGTAGCCATGCTTTTCCAGCGTGGCGATCATGTCTTTCATCTGCACCACATAATCCGTTGCGCGCGGTTCAGCGTCGGGCGGCAATACGCCAAGCGCCGTGGCGTCTTCGTGCATCGCCGCGATAAAGCGATCGGTCAGTTGATGGATGGTTTCGTTATTTTCCTGCGCGCGACGAATGATCTTGTCGTCAATATCGGTGATGTTGCGCACATAGGTGAGCTGATAACCACTGGCGCGCAACCAGCGCGCGACCAGATCAAACACCACCATCACACGGGCGTGGCCCAGGTGACAATAGTCGTACACGGTCATGCCGCACACATACATTTTTGCGTGGCCGGGCTGGAGGGAAACAAAGGTCTGCTTTTCGCGCGCGAGGGTGTTGTATAACTTCAGCATCAAAATAGGAGTGGGTAGTGGATTGTTGGTTTGGTTGTGAGATGGTGCTGCTTATTGTTAGAATTCACCACCGGATTCATCATGGTTTGGCCGCATAAAATGCGTTTGCAGGCAACCACATCGAGAAGTATACATCATGACCAAAACCCGCTTTAACCCCCTCTGTTCGCTCGCTAGCGCTTTATTTTTCGTCTTGTGCCTATTGCCCTTTGCCACGCACGCCACATCGCTGGCCGACATCACGGCTTTGATCAATCAACGCCAGTATGCGCCCGCACTGGCGGCGCTTGAACCTTACCTCGCAGCGAACCCCACCGATGCACAAGGCCGTTTTCTCAAAGGCGTGGCGCTTGGCGAATCAAATCAACCTGCTGAGGCCATTGCCGTATTCACGAGCTTAACGGAAGATTTCCCCGAGATGCCCGAACCCTACAATAATCTGGCAGTAATCTATGCAAAACAAAACCAGTTGGAAAATGCGCGCCGCGCTCTGGAAATGGCGATTCGCACAAACCCCTCCTACGCTACCGCTCATGAAAACCTGGGCGATATTTACGCGCGCCTGGCAAGCCAGGCGTATAGCCAGGCAACGCAACTCGATGCAGCCAATGCCGGCATACAACGCAAGCTCACCTTGCTAAACAGCCTCATCCAGCCATAAAACCCACTTTCAGGAGCTTAAAAGATGCAACGTCTTCTTGTTTTATTTGTCACACTGCTTTTCAGCCTGACTGCTTTTGCAGCCAATCCTCAGGTTGAAATGAAAACATCGCAAGGGATCATCATTATTGAGCTCTATCGCGACAAGGCGCCCCAGTCTGTGGAAAATTTCTTGCGCTATGCGAAAGAGGATTTTTACAAAGGCACCCTGTTCCACCGGGTAATCGATGGCTTCATGATTCAAGGCGGCGGCTTTTCTTCCGGAATGAAAGAAAAACCCGCGCGTGAGCCAATTCAGAATGAAGCCAAAAATGGTGTGAAAAACGAGACGGGCACTATTGCCATGGCACGCACCGGCGACCCGCATTCAGCAACGGCGCAATTTTTTATCAATCTAAAAAATAATACGTCGCTGGATTATCCCAACCCCGATGGCTGGGGTTATGCCGTATTTGGCAAAGTCATCAGGGGATTGGATGTCGTGCAAAAGATCGGTAAAACAACCACTGGCAGTTCAGGCTTTTACCAAGACGTTCCCACGACACCTATCGTCATCGAATCCGTCAAGATTTTGACGGATAAAAAATAATCTCCCTAGAAAGAAACCTCATGATCAAACTCACGACCAATCACGGTGTCATTACGCTTGAACTCGATGCAGAGAAAGCACCGAAGACCGTTACCAACTTTATCAATTACGTTAAAACCGGCCAATTCGACAACACGATTTTTCACCGTGTGATTCCTGGCTTCATGGTGCAAGGCGGCGGCTTTGAGCCAGGCATGAAACAAAAACCCGCAGGTGCGCCCATCGACAATGAGGCCAACAATGGCCTGAAAAACGATTCCTACACCGTAGCCATGGCCCGCACATCCGACCCGCACTCAGCCACGGCACAGTTTTTCATCAATGTGGCCGATAACGATTTCCTGAACTACGGCACCTGCCAGGATGGCTGGGGTTACTGCGTTTTCGGCCAGGTGATTGATGGCAGGGACGTGGTGGATAAAATCAGGGCAGTATCAACAGGCACCGTCAGCGGACATCAAAATGTGCCCTCAGAGGATGTGGTCATCGAACGCGCCGAAGTCGTCTGAAGTCATCCAGGGCAGCCTGATCCATTGCCTTGCCACGGTAATTAAAAACATCTATGGGCGGTGCTCTCATGCATAAGACCGGCATCACCCGTTTTGTTTCTGATCTGCATCTCAGTGCCGAGCGCCCTGATCTCACCGCGCGCTTTGCCGCTTTTCTCGCGGATACCGCTGCATCGAAGATCACCGCGCTGTTTATTCTTGGTGATCTGTTTGACGCATGGATAGGTGATGATGATCTTGCGCAGCCTTTTAATGCCGAAGTCTGCAGCCTGCTGCGAAAGCTTTCCGATCAAGGCACACGCCTGTTTTTTATAGCCGGCAATCGTGATTTCTTGATTGGCGACACGTTTGCACAAGCGGCAGGGCTGCAACGGCTAACTGAGGTCGAAAAAGTCGGCGCGGGCGAGGCGGCGATATTGATCATGCACGGCGATACGTTATGCACCGACGATACGGATTACCAAGCCTTTCGTCAGCAGGTGCGCAACCCCGCCTGGCAAGGTAATTTTCTTGCCCGCCCTCTGGCGGAACGTCGGGCAGAGGCTACCGCATTGCGTCAAAAAAGCAGGGCCGCGACCAAAGAAAAATCGCAAACCATCATGGATGTCAACGCCGAGGCAGTTCGCCAAGCACTCATCGCTTCAGGCTGTCGTCGGCTGATTCACGGCCATACGCATCGCCCAGGCTGCGAGCAAATACTGTTGGCTGATGGCGTAGCCGAACGCTGGGTGCTTTCTGACTGGGATAGCCATCGTGGCGATGCGCTTGAAGTCAGCACCGAGGGCAGCATTCGCCGGATTGATCAATCCGGCGAATGAACTGTTCAGGCTTTTAGGCCGCGCGCAATATCTGCCTCAAGATCACGCGGACTCTCCAAGCCCACTGCAATACGCAGCAAGCCTTC
This sequence comes from Rugosibacter sp., assembly GCA_004322535.1. GTDB lineage: Bacteria > Pseudomonadota > Gammaproteobacteria > Burkholderiales > Rhodocyclaceae > Rugosibacter. The sequence goes on along the minus strand of SCUZ01000020.1, from coordinate 24,648 downwards.
TTTGATGCCGGAGGCAGCACGTGCTTCCGGCGAAATGCGACCATGCGTGGTCGAGGAAGGATGAGTGATGGTGGTTTTAGTGTCACCCAGATTGGCCGTAATCGACAGTAACCGACAATTATCGACCACCCGCCATGCCGCTTCACGTTCGCCCTTGACTTCAAACGCCACTATCGCGCCACCGCTAGATTGTTGTTTCATCGCCAGCGCATGCTGCGGATGTGAAGGCAAACCTGGATAGTAAACGCGAGCGACTTGCGGTTGTTGCTCTAGCCACTGCGCTAGTTCAAGCGCATTGGCCGATTGCTGCTTCATGCGCAACGACAAGGTTTCCATGCCTTTGAGAATGATCCAGGCGTTGAAGGGCGAAATTGTGGGTCCGGCCGTGCGTAAGAACTTGAATACTTCGTCCGTTAATGTCTTTGGCCCGCAGACCGCTCCACCCAGCACTCGGCCCTGTCCGTCAAGATATTTGGTCGCGGAATGGATGATCAGATCAGCCCCCAGCGTTAGCGGTTGCTGTAGCGCCGGAGTGCAAAAACAATTATCTACCACCAGCAACACGCCGCCCGCATGGGCAACTGCGGCTAGCGCAGCAATATCGAGCACCTCGGTCAACGGGTTGGAAGGCGTTTCAATGAAGAGCAAGCGCGTGTTCGGGCGCAGCGCAGCGGCAAAGGCTGCGCTATCAGTTGTATCGATATAGGTTGTCTCAATGCCAAAGCGTGCCAGGATCGTGCCGAACAACTGTTGCGTCGCGCCAAAAATACTGCGCGAAGACACAATGTGTTCGCCTGACTTCATCAGCGCCATCACCGTGGCCAGGATCGCCGCCATGCCGCTGGCTGTTGCGACACAAGCTTCTGCCCCCTCCAGCGCCGCCAGTCGCGTTTGCATCATGGCCACGGTGGGATTAGTGAAGCGGGCATACACCATGCCCTCTTCCACGCCGGAAAACCGGGCAGCGGCTTGAGCCGCGTTGTCGAATACAAAACTTGATGTCAAATAAAGCGCTTCAGAGTGCTCATTGAATTGACTACGCGTTTGCCCCGCACGTACCGCCAGGGTTTCTAGCGACCAATCATTTTCTGGCATAGCTTTTTCAGAGAAAACATCCTTCATCAATCAGCCTCGTCCTAAATTCAAATCAAGCTGGGAGCTATTGTTATGATCAGAATGATCATTCTCCTCATCCTCGTTATCATCGTAATCCTCACGATGCCCGGCAGGTTGGTCGCGGTCATACTGCATTTTTTGCAAATACGCAGAAGTGATATCGCCGGTAATGTAATGACCATCAAAACAGGATGTCTCAAACTGGGTAATGCTTGGATTCACCGAGCGCACAGCCGCTTTGAGATCATCAAGATCCTGATAGATCAGCGCATCTGCGCCAATCTCACGACAAATTTCTTCGTCCGAGCGAAACGAGGCAATGAGCTCGGATCGCGAGGGCATATCAATGCCATAGACGTTGGCAAAGCGCACCGGGGGCGAGGCCGAAGCAAAGTAAACTTTCTTCGCGCCGGCTTCACGCGCCATCATGATGATTTCGCGGCTGGTAGTGCCCCGCACAATGGAATCATCCACCAGCAGCACATTGCGGCCCTTGAATTCCTGGGCGATGGCATTGAGCTTCTGGCGTACCGATTTACGCCGCGTCGCCTGACCAGGCATGATAAAAGTGCGCCCGATATAGCGGTTTTTAACAAAGCCTTCACGATACGGCAGATTAAGCCTTGCGGCCAGATCCATGGCCGAATGACGACTCGAATCCGGAATGGGAATCACGGCATCAATGGCCAGATGTGGCATGGTGCGACGGATTTTATCGGCAAGAAAATCGCCCATGCGCGCCCGCGTCTCATAGACTGAAATGCCATCCATGACGGAATCAGGACGCGCCAAATAAACAAATTCGAACATGCAGGGCGCATGCACCGTGTGTTCCGCACACTGACGACTAACGAAATTGCCGCGCATATCAACCAAGATCGCTTCGCCTGGCTCGACATCCCGCAACAACTTGAAGCCCAGCGTGTCAATCGCCACACTCTCGGAGGCCACGAGGTACTCCGCCCCTGCGGGGGTATCGTTGCGACCTATCACCAATGGGCGAATGCCAAACGGATCACGAAACGCAACCAGGCCATAACCGGCAATCATCGCCACCACGGCATACGCACCGCGCACGCGGCGATGAACCCCAGCGACCGCCTTGAAAATGGTCTCCGCATCGACTTGGTGCGTATTTGATGCCACCTGTAACTCGTGCGCAAACACATTCAGCAGCACTTCCGAATCGGAGTTGGTGTTCATGTGCCGCAGGTCTTGCAAAAACATATCCTGCTTGAGCTGTGCCGCATTGGTCAGATTGCCATTGTGGGCAAGCATCAAGCCAAACGGCGAATTCACATAAAACGGCTGCGCTTCGGCCGGGTTATCGGCAGAGCCCGCGGTTGGGTAGCGGCAATGGCCAATACCCCAGTTGCCGACCAAACTGCGCATATTGCGTGTACGAAACACATCGCGCACCAAGCCCGAGCCTTTGTGCATATGAAAACGGCCACCTTCTCCGGTGGCTATCCCGGCTGCATCCTGCCCGCGGTGCTGAAGCACCTGCAAACCGTCATATAGCAACTGATTCACTGGCGTGGTCGCCACCACACCCAGAATTCCGCACATGGTCTTCCTTTATCGAAATCGAATACGCTTTACCGCTTCCGCCGGTAACCACGGTCTTGCTGCCAATACGGCTGTTTCAAGCGGAGGAGCCAATACTGATCCCTGCCACCAGGCTGATCTGGGTAACGGTGTCATACCCGCCACCATGACACCCACCAATACCACCAACACCCCACGAAAAATTCCAAAAAATGCACCCAGCAATCGGTCCAGCAGGCCCAACCCCACGACACTTAGCAACATCGATATGACTTTGCGTGCAATGCTAAACAGAAGCAGTACGCCGACGAAAATAATGACATACGCTGCCGCCAACCGTATCCCGGCATCGGCAATATGGCCAACTAACCACTGTGCAACCTGGTGGGCCTCGGCACGTGCCACAAAAAATGCCACCACCCACGCTACAAGCGCCAGAACCTCGCCTACCATGCCACGCCAGGCACCGAACAATATTGAAATGGCGATCGCGACTATTACGGCATAATCAAAAAATGTCATCAGTTTATTTCGCCATCACTTTGCCGTTACCTTGCCAGTAACGCCGATCTTTTTAATTTTCGCTTCCGCCTTGTCCGCCGCTTCACGGCTGGCAAATGGCCCGACACGCACGCGGGTGCGCACACCTTGGTCATTTGATAGTTTCTCGGTATACGCAGGCAGGCGCAGCTCTTTCATCTTGGCCAGGAGTTGCTTGACGTTACCGGTTTCTTTGTAAGCACCCAATTGAACGACCCACTGCTGGACGCCGGGATCTGCAGATGTTGGCGATGACTCACTCAGAATCGGGGCGGGGTTATTCTCCGTCTTGTTCCCCGCCGGGGCTTCTGGCGGAGCTTCTTCCCTCGGCGCAAGGGAAGCGCCAGTGGACGCCGCATCGGGAATGACTGCTTTGGGTTGCACCGCAGGCAAGGGACGAACCACAGCATCGTTCGATAGAATTTTTGCCGCCAACCCACCGGTTTCCCGGCTCGGGATTTTTACTTGAATATCTTGTACTGGGGGACGCGGGTCATGATCCATGAGCATGGGCAGAACTATCACGGCCAACAAGGCCAGTGCTGCGGCGCCCACGAGCCGGCGTCTGGCGCGTTTTTTCAGTTGGAGTTCGGGGTCCGCTGAAATATCGTTTTCCGTCATCCTGTTTACTCTGCTCGTTATGCTGAAAATTAGGCCTTCCGACCAAGTGCTTGCAGCGCCGCTGCCACCACCAGGAAGGATCCGAAGGCGAGAATTCTATCACCATCACCCGCTCGTTCTTGCGCCGCCTGCAATGCCATTTGCGGTGTAGAAAACTCAGCCACAACAGCCAGCCCCTTGGCACGCAAACGTCCGGCCAAAAAGTCGGCGCTGGCAGCACGGCGGCCTTCCAGCGCACAGGGCAGCCAATGCGAGACGCGCTCCTTTAAAGCATCAATAACCGCATCAATGTCCTTGTCACTCATCATGCCAAACACGGCGAACGTTTTCGGGTGAAACGCCATATTGCCCAGGTTATCTGCCAGCACACGCGCGGCCTGCGGGTTATGCGCCACATCCAGCACCATGACAGGCTGCCCTGGCAACACCTGAAAGCGACCCGGGAGCTCAACTTCCAGCAAGCCTTGACGAAAATCCTTCATGGCCACGGGCAACAACGCATGCATTGCATCCAGCGCAACCATGGCACAGGCGGCATTGCGTAGTTGATTGTCACCGCGCAGGCCGGGGTAGGCCAGGCCGCCCCGCCGTCCCACTCCCCCCCAATACATCCATTGCTGCTCTTGCTTTAAAAAACCAAAGTCACGCCCCATGATGTGCAGGGGAGAACCCACTGCGGCTGCCTGCGCCAAGATTGATGCGGGTGGCTGCGGATCACCGCAGATAGCAGGGATGCCTCGTCGAAAAACACCCGCTTTTTCAAAACCTATGGACTCGCGATCCGGGCCGAGAAACTCTGTGTGATCAATATCTATCGTGCTGATAATGGAGCAAGCCGGATCGTATATGTTCGTCGCATCAAGCCGTCCGCCCAAGCCTACTTCGAGAATAATTGCGTCCAGCGACTCCGCTGCAAATACTTCCCAGGCCGCCAGCGTACCGAATTCAAAATAGGTCAGGAAAGTGTCACCCCGTGCTGCCTCAACCTTGGCAAAGGCAGCAACTAACCGTGCATCATCGACGGCGGTTCCATCCACATGCACCCGTTCGTTGTAGTGCAATAAATGAGGCGATGTATACAATCCCACCCGATACCCCGCGTGCAACAGAATGCACTCGAGCATGGCGCAAATGGAGCCTTTGCCATTCGTGCCCGTGACCAGAATCACCGGACACTTTTCGGTTTGCTTTAAACGATTTTTTACTATTGCAACGCGTTCCAGCCCCAGCTCAATGCCAGCAATGCCGCGCGGATGCAATGCTTCAAGGTAATCAAGCCAGGCCGTCAGGCTGTCGGATGCCAGTAGCATCAGACGGCAGGCATGCGCATCAGGAGTGTGATGAGTGAAGCCAGCTTGTCACGCAGCTCACGCCGATCAACAATCATGTCTATAGCGCCCTTTTCAAGCAGAAACTCGGCGCGCTGAAAGCCTTCCGGCAGTTTTTGCCGTACGGTTTGCTCAATCACCCGCGGGCCGGCAAAACCGATAAGTGCACCTGGCTCGGCAATCACGATATCACCGACAAAAGCAAAAGACGCCGATACGCCGCCCATGGTGGGGTCTGTCAGGAGCGTCATGAAAGGCAGTGGGTGCTTTGCCAACTTGGCAACGGCTGCCGTGGTCTTGGCCATTTGCATCAGCGAAAACAATCCTTCTTGCATCCGCGCACCGCCTGAAGCAGTAATACAAATAAACGGCGCATTGAGCTCCAACGCTGCCTGCACGCCACGTACAAACCGCTCACCGACCACAGAGCCCATCGAGCCACCCATGAATTCGAACTCGAAACAGGCCACAACCACGGGTACTGTCTTGATGGCACCCTGCATGACGATCAGCGCATCGCTCTCGTCGGTTTCTTTATTAGCGGCTGCAAGACGATCAATATAACGTTTGCCATCTTTGAATTTAAGTGGGTCCATCGGCAGCACTTCTGCGCCAATTTCAAAACGTCCTTCTTCATCGAGCAATAAATTCAGTCGCGCACGTGCTCGAAGACGAAGATGATGACTGCACTTTGGACAAACCTGCTGATTGTTTTCCAAGTCTGAGGCATACAGTACCGCTTCGCAGGCCGGGCATTTCGACCACAAGCCTTCGGGCATGGACTTGCGCCCCCCCGGAGAGCGCTTGATCTTGGGAGGAAGCAGTTTCTGTAACCAACTCATGAACGAGGCTCCTGATCAATCGCAAGGCGAAACCCAGCCAGTAACGCTTTCACGCGCGCCGGTGCATCGGCGGCTGGCCCGCCTTCGATTTCTTCAATGATGCGGCTGCCGATGACAACAGCATCGGCCATAGAGGCAATCCGTGCTGCGGTGGCGACATCGCGTATTCCAAAACCCACGCCGACTGGCATGCCAACCTGCGCTCGAATCTGCGGGATACGCTGTGCGACTTCTTCCATATCAAGATGTCCTGCACCCGTGACGCCTGTGAGCGAGATGTAGTACAAATAGCCACTCCCCAACGCAGCCACTTCCGCATAACGCCGGGAGGTCGAGGTAGGGGCCAGCAAAAATATCGGGTCCATCTGTTCCCGCTTCATTGCCGCAGCAAATTCAGCACATTCTTCAGGCGGGTAATCAACGACCAGTACGCCATCCACACCGGCGCTATGGGCATCACGAGCAAAGGCGTCGATGCCATAGGATTCAACCGGGTTGGCATAGCCCATCAGCACAACTGGCGTCACTTGATCTGCCTTGCGAAATTCGCTCACCAAGGCTAGTACCCGGCGCAATGTCATGCCTTGCGCTAAAGCCCGCTCAGAGGCGCGTTGCACGGTGGGGCCATCGGCCATTGGATCAGAAAACGGCACGCCCAGTTCAATGATGTCAGCCCCGCCTTCAACCAAGGCGCGCATCAGCGGCAGAGTTAAATCGGGATGTGGATCACCCGCAGTAATGAAGGGAATCAGCGCCTTGCGGTGTGCCTGATTTAAATGAAAAAAAGTCGCGGCTATACGTGACATATCAGAACCGGATCCCGGATTTTTCAGCAACAGTGTGCATATCTTTATCACCACGGCCAGAAAGATTGACGAGGAGCATTTTGTCTTTACCCAAGGTAGGCGCCAGCTTTGCCGCATAAGCTAACGCATGGCTGGATTCCAGTGCCGGGATAATGCCTTCAAGATGGCATAAGTCATGGAACGCAGCCAAGGCAGCCGCGTCATCAATGGTGACGTAGCTTGCACGGCCCGTATCCTTCAGCCAGGCGTGTTCAGGCCCCACGCCCGGGTAATCAAGCCCGGCAGAAATTGAATGGGTTTCAATCACTTGGCCATTTTCATCTTGCAGCAGATAGGTTCGGTTACCGTGCAGCACCCCCGGGCGGCCAGCAGTCAGTGAGGCCGAATGTTTACCGCTGGCCAGCCCAAAACCTTCCGCTTCCACGCCGATCAATTGAACATCGGCATCGGCAATGTAAGGATAAAAAATGCCCATTGCATTAGACCCCCCGCCGACACACGCGATTACCGCATCCGGCTGGCGGCCGATAATTTCCGGCATTTGCACCTTGCACTCTTCACCGATCACTTGCTGAAAGTCTCGCACCATCATCGGGTAGGGGTGAGGCCCTGCCACCGTGCCAATGATGTAAAAGGTATTGGCAACATGGGTTACCCAGTCGCGCATGGCTTCGTTGAGCGCATCCTTCAAGGTTTTCGAGCCCGACTCAACGGGCACAACCGTTGCGCCCAGCAGCTTCATGCGGTAGACGTTGGCGGCTTGCCGTTTAATGTCTTCTGACCCCATGTACACCACGCACTCCATCCCATAGCGAGCCGCCACGGTGGCCGTTGCCACGCCATGCTGACCGGCACCTGTCTCTGCGATGACCCGCGGCTTGCCCATGCGCCGTGCCAGCAACGCCTGGCCGATACAGTTGTTTATTTTGTGCGCGCCGGTGTGATTCAAGTCTTCACGCTTGAGAAAAATCTGTGCGCCACCCAATAAATTGGACCAACGCTTGGCGTGGTATATCGGGCTGGGGCGACCCACATAATGCTTCAGGTCATCAGCAAACTCTGCCTGAAACGCTGGATCAGCTTGTGCTGCGGCATAGGCCTCACGCAGTTCAGTGAGTGCCGGCATCAAGGTTTCGCCAACGAAAATACCACCGTAGGGGCCGAAATGGCCTTGCGCATCTGGCAAGTTATAAGGTAAATCAGGCATCTGCATTACGCACTCCGGCAATAAATTGGGCTATCTTTCCAGCGTCTTTAATGCCCTTGGCCACTTCGACGCCACTACTGACATCCACCGCCCAGGGCCGGATGACACGCACGGCTTGTTGAATATTGGAAACCTGCAATCCGCCTGAAAGAATCACAGGCAAGGGCAACGATGAGGGAATCAGCGACCAGTCAAATTCTTTGCCACCGCCACCATAACCTTCAACAAAGGCATCCAGCAACAAACCGCATGCCCCCTCGAAAGCGCGCGCGTATTCTAGCAAATCAAGCCCGGGGCTTACACGTGCCGCCTTGATCCATGGCCTGCCAAACTGACGGCAATACGCGGCATCTTCATCACCATGAAATTGCAGCACATTCAACGCAACCTCTGCCAATACAGAATGGACAGTGGCAGGCTCGGCGTTAACGAATAGCCCGACACGACTGACAAATGCCGGTATCGGCGACACAAGTTGCGCCGCTTTTTCCGGGGTAACATATCTTGGGCTGGACGGATAAAACACGAACCCAAGCGCATCGGCACCTGCTGCAATGGCCGCATCACGGTCTTCAGCGCGAGTTATTCCGCAAATCTTGATTCGGGTTCTATTCTTCATCATCACATCAGCAGAGTCGCCGCATCCCAAGGGTACTGGCTTTGCGGCGTATCGTCAGCGCCGACTTTTGCATCACCTTTTAGTTGCCAACAGGCATCATAGTCGACACCCGCAAAATACAGCCCGCAGGCGGCAAACGTGGGTGCCGCCAAGGCGCGATTCTTGGCCGCCAGCAATTCGGCAAGCCAGGCAGGAGAACGGGTTCCCTTGCCAATATAAACTAATACGCCTATCAGATTTCGCACCATGTGATGCAAAAATCCATCCGCTTCAAAATCAAACACGATCAGGTCGCCCTGACGCACTATGGAAATTTTACGCAGGGTTTTAACAGGTGATTTGGCCTGGCATTCAGCCGAACGAAAGGCTGAAAAGTCATGTGTGCCGAGCAGGGAAAGACTGGCCGATTGCATAGCGGATAAATCAAGCGGTAAGTGAAACCAACCCACGCGACGCGCCATAAGACCCGGACGCTCGGCACGGTTAAGCAGCACATAGCGATAACGCCTGCCTTGCGCTGAAAAACGCGCATGAAAATCATCCGGCATTGGCTGCGCCCAGCGCACGGCAATCATGGGCGGCAAATGGGCATTCACTCCGCGTACCCAAGCCGTAAGCGGGCGCTCAACGGACGCATCAAAATGCACGACTTGTTCAATCGCATGGACTCCCGCGTCGGTGCGGCCAGCACAGATAACACGCATCAATGATGTATCTGCAATGGCGGATAGCGCAGACTCCAGCGCATCTTGCACAGACCCGCCACCCGCCTGCGACTGCCAGCCACAAAACGTAGACCCTTCATATTCAACGCCCAGGGCAATCCTCATGGCCACCCTATGGAAAAAACAAGCAACATAGAAACCAGCGCAACGCCAACATCCAAGGGGCTCCATCCATGCCGGGGTAGCGTTAAGGTATTCGCAGGCTGCGCTGTGCTAGATTCGTTCATCAAGTGAGGCGGCATGGAAGCTCGCTCGACTTCTTCAAGTGTCAGCATCAACCGTACGGCCAAATGCTTTGCCGGCACACCAATCCGGCTTAACGGCGAAAGGAAGAAGTACATCCCGGCAACCAGATCAGCTCGCGATAAATACTGCAGAACAAGTGCCAGTGATGCAATCGCAAGCAGCACCCGGGCGCTTTGCATAACAGCAAGATGCAAGCCTTCTAGGGTGGCAAAAGCCATGAAGGACAAAGGCGAGCCAGGAGTCATCCATAAAAACACCGCAAATAGCGTCAGCATTAACCAAATGCTGCGGCGTAACAGGCGCTGCAAATGAAGGGTAGCTGACAAACAGGCCCACATCGTCACGACAAAGCAACTGAGTATCAGTACCACGCCACTACGTACCGAAAAAGCCAAAAGAAAGCTGAACCAGAGCAAAAGCAGACTGGCGGGGTGAAAACGCATCACGGACAAAATTGGAAAAGGTATGACAACGACTGTGGAAAAAGCTCCCGGCGCAATATCATGCCGAGAGATAGTCACCAATCAATTCAGGCTGGTTAGTTTGGCACGCGCAAATTCTTGCTGCGACTTGCTGCCTTCGACCAAGGCCTCTTGATAGAGCTCACTTGCACCTGAGTTATCACCCATCTCTTCATAGGCTGCCGCCAATTCAAGCTTGGTTGCAACCTCGGAATTATCTGTCCCTTCATTTTCCGCCACGCCAAAAGTCGGCGCTGACAAGTCGGCGTCCAGATCAAGGTCGATAGTCTCCAGTTTCAAATCCGGCACATTGGTAAATACTGGAGACGCATCGGCCAAAGGCAGATCAAAATCAAAATCAATACTGTTCCCCGCTTCTTCTGCCAGCGGCATATCCAATGGCGCATCATGCGTAGCCACTGTATCAAGAGCAGTGGCTGAAGGCGCTTCAGGCAGGTTCAAGTCAAGATCAAAATCCAGGGCCGACATTTTTGATGATGTCGCCAAAGCGGTCGGTGCAACAGAATCAACTTTAGCTCCAGGCGAAGCAGCGTCATCCAAATCAAAATCGAGATCAAAATCGAGGGTTTCTGTATCGATTGCCCGGAGATCTTGAACCTGCAAAGCACTCTCCACGGCAGCTTCAGGTGCTGCCTGAACAGCAGCTGCGGTTGCCCCGGCCAGTGCAACAACACCCACACCCCCTGTGACATCCTCTGACAATTTATGCTCAGCAGACAGCGGTTGATATAGCGCATTCTGAGGGTCAATTGCAGCACCCATTACCCGCGCGGTCTCCCAATCCGGGCCATCTTCTAAAGTTTGCTCACGGAAGCGTTTCGCAAGAGATTCATATTCGGCCAGTTTATCTTGCTCCGCATAAATGCCGAGCAGCTTCAGATAAAGCTCATGCCTGTTTGGTTGCGTCTCCAGTGCCGAGCTCAGAACTTCTTCTGCTTGCTCAGTACGGCCAAATGCAAGGAAGGTATCCGCTTGCGATAAGGCATCGACAGATGGTTCAGCGCCCCCTTGTGCACTGATACTAAATTGGCTTGCGCCCGATCCACCCGTAGTGGAAGAAAAAGAAGACGAAGCGGTTGGATCTATTGATGGACCAAACGTTGACTGCGTTGAAAAGTTGCTAGTAGAGTGCATATCACCAAGCTCGCTTAGTGCGCCGCTCTCTTTTTTCCTTTTCCAGGCAGAGAAACCCATCCAGCCTAGCAGCAGAGCCAGGATGCCGCCGCCGCCAAGCACCAGCATGCTGTTTTCTTCGAGGAAACCAGGCTCTGGTTCAGCTGCAACAGGTGGTACCTTGACTTTTTTTACATCAACCCTAGGTGTTGGCGCGCTAGCCGGTGCCTCAGATTTTAGGGTGTCGGTCGATGGCGTCGGCTTTTCGACTACTGTGGTAGGAGCTGCTCCTGGGGCTGTAGCAGGAACTGCTGCCGTAGCTTGGGCATTTGGGAGTGATTTTGCCGCTTGCGCCAGCTGTTGAAGATCAGCACCCGCTTTATTTTTCAATTCAGCCAGCTGCTTGAGCTTGCTCAAGTTTTGTTCAAGCTCGGCAGTACGGCTCTGGGCTTCTTTTAACGCTTTATCGCGTGCTAGCGCATCTGCTACGGCACTTCCTTTGACGTCGCCGGACGATCCTTTAGCGTTTTCTGACTTTGAAACCTCTAATTTATCTTTGCCACTCCGTGCAGGAGCAGTCTCTTCTACTTTGGGTGTTATTTTTCCGCTCGCAACTTGTTGCCCGCTATCGCGAACTTCTGTTTGCGCACTGGCAGACAGTGCCAGTCTCTTACGGTACGCATTAAAATCCGCTGCTTGTGCAATGACTTCTTTTTTCGCCTCGCCAGGTGTGATCTGATTCATCACTTCAGCATCAGGAATCGCAAGAATTTTCCCGGCCTTCAGCCGATTCATATTGCCACCATCAAAAGCCGCTTTGTTAGCATTGAGTAAAGCCACTAACATTTGGTCCAGACTGACGCCTTCAGGACGTGTCTTTGCCGCAATTTTCCCGAGCGTATCACCAGCGCGGACTTTATGATTTTTTACATTTGCATCAGTACCTGCCTTTGCAGATACTGATGATGTTGACCGCACCTTAGCAGGCACCTTGGCGCTTTGACGCGTCACGGCAGGAGGCGTGTTTTCAACCTGAGGAGCGTTTTCTGGTTGCAGCTTATCCGCTGCAAGAGGCACCACCGGGGGCGAAACAGGTGCAGCAGTTGTGGCGGATGCAAGATCAGGAGGATCCAACAAGAATGTGTATTCGCGAACCAATCGTCCAGAGGACCAACCCAGCTCGACAAGCATACTGATAAACGGCTCATTCACCGGCTTATCCGTAGTCACCTGAACATAGCGATGCCCATTGCGTTCAATGAACTCACGCGAAAATTTCAGGCCGGAAAGAACGGGGTTATATTCGACATCTGCCTGGCGAAAAGCATCAACCGAAGCCAGCTTTGCCTGCAGTGACGATAACTCTTCGCTATTGGCGGAAACTTCAATTTCAGCCTTAAGTGGTTGTCCGAGCAAAGAATAAACAGCAACCTTCCCTAATCCCGCTGCATGCCCTGCCAGCGGGATAATAGCCATTGCCATCGCAATAGCTGTCACTTTTAAAAGATTGGATTTTTTGTCAGTTTTTAGCACAGTCGCTCCTGCAAAACCTTCGATGATTTATCAACATAACATCATGATCTTAAGTACGCAAGAGCATGGTGAATACCGGCCTTAAACAACGGTTCAAAAAAGACCAGGACTTAAGCTTCAAGCAAAATCCGCAACGTCCGGCGTAAAGGCTCTGCAGCCCCCCAAAGGAGCTGGTCGCCAACAGTAAAGGCGGAGAGGTATTCTGGGCCCATGGCGAGTTTCCGTAAGCGACCCACGGGCACAGTCAGGGTGCCGGTAACGGCAACGGGGGTCAAGTCTTTCACGGTGACATCTCGCTGATTGGGGACGACTTTTACCCAATCATTATGTGCAGCCAATAGCCCATGAATATCATCCAAAGGCACATCTTTCTTAAGCTTGATAGTCAAGGCTTGCGAATGGCACCGCATGGCACCGATGCGAACACACAATCCATCGACCGGAATCGGTGTCGCCACGCGCCCCAAAATCTTGTTGGTTTCAGCCTGGCCTTTCCATTCTTCTTTGCTTTGGCCATTGCCGAGATCTTTATCAATCCATGGAATCAAAGATCCAGCCAGTGGCACACCAAAATTATCGGTAGGAAAAGTCTCATCGCGGAGAATTCCAGCTACTTCACGATCAATATCCAAGATAGCCGAAGCGGGGTCTGCCAGCAATCCCTTGGCGACGCGATGGGCCTCTCCCATCTGCACCAGCAGTTCGCGCATATTCTGTGCGCCAGCGCCTGAAGCCGCCTGATAGGTCATGGCAGTAACCCACTCGATCAAATCGGCTTTAAACAACCCACCCAGCGCCATGAGCATCAAACTCACAGTGCAGTTACCCCCAATCCAGTTGCGCCCTCCACGAGACAAACTCTGTTTGATTACATCCAAATTGACTGGATCAAGAACAATCACCGTATCGTCTTGCATGCGCAGACTGGATGCGGCATCAATCCAGTGACCAGCCCAACCTGCAACACGCAGCTGAGGGAAGATTTCGGTCGTGTAATCCCCTCCCTGACAAGTGATGATGATATCCATCTTGGCTAAGTCAGAAATATTCTTTGCGTCTTTAAGCAACGAAGTGCCACGCCCCACATCAGGCGCCTGTCCACCGGGATTGGATGTAGTAAAAAACATCGGCTCAATCAGCGAAAAATCACCTTCTTCGCGCATGCGCTGCATGAGCACAGAACCTACCATTCCCCGCCAACCAATAAGACCTACACGTTTCATCGCCTTTTTCTCACTTATGAACTTATAAATTACAGTGCCGCCAAGACAGCGTCACCCATTGCTCTAGTACCCACTATGCTGAGCCCGGTCTCGGCAATATCAGCGGTTCGATAGCCCTGTGCCAGCACTTTTTTCACGGCAGACTCAATGCGCAGCGCCTCATCATTCAGCCCAAAACTAAAGCGCAACATCATGGCCGCAGAAAGAATTGTCGCGAGCGGATTTGCCACGCCTTTGCCTGCGATATCAGGTGCCGAGCCATGAATCGGCTCGTATAAGCCGAAATCATTTTCGTTCAGAGAAGCCGAAGGCAACAGGCCAATCGAGCCCGTCAACATCGATGCCTCGTCGGAAAGGATATCGCCAAACATATTGCCCGTCACCATGACATCAAACTGTTTGGGGTTTTTCAGCAATTGCATTGCCGCGTTATCCACGTAGATGTGGCTCAATTCGACATCAGGGTATTCCGCACCCACGGCAATCACGACTTCGCGCCAAAGCTGCATGGTATCCAGCACATTGGCTTTATCCACCGAACACAAACGTTTGCTGCGCTTTCTTGCCGCCTGAAATGCGACATGTGCCACACGCTGAATCTCTGGTTCAGAATAGCGCATCGTGTCAAACCCTTCACGGACACCATTTTCCAAAGTGCGAATACCGCGCGGTTGTCCAAAATAAATGTCACCTGTGAGCTCCCGAATGATCAGAAGATCCAAACCGGCGACAATCTCTGGGCGCAGCGTTGATGCATGCACTAATTCAGGATAGACCAGTGCAGGACGAAAATTGGCAAATAGATTGAATGCCTTGCGCAAACCCAGAATCGCCTGCTCAGGGCGCAACTCGCGCGGCAGGGTATCCAATGAAAAATCGCCCACCGCACCAAATAAAATGGCATCTGACTGCTGTGCCAGCTTAAGTGTTGCCTCGGGTAGTGGATGCCCCGATGCCCGGTAACCTGCGCCGCCTACAGGCGCTTCTTCTGTCTCAAAGGACAGATCAAGTGCGCGCAATACGCGCAACGCTTCTATCGTGATTTCGGGGCCAATCCCGTCACCGGGGAGAACACAAATCTTCATTACGTATTCCTCTAGGCGAAAAGCCAGGGTTGTTCGATGCGTCGTTGCGCTTCAAATGCACGGATTTTTTCTGCCTGCCGCAAAGTCAGGTCAATATCATCCCAGCCATTGAGCAAACACTCCTTGCGAAAGGCATCCACGACAAAAGGGATTTTATGGCCATCAGGCCGACTGACCACTTGCGCAGCAAGATCAACTGTTATGCGAAATCCAGGTGTGCTCTTCGTTAAAAGAAAGAGCGCATCGATCTCGGCTTTTGGCAACACAATAGGCAATAGCCCATTCTTAAAGCAATTGTTGAAAAAGATGTCGGCAAACGATTCACCCAAAATGGCGCGGAAACCAAAATCCTGCAATGCCCACGGCGCATGCTCACGCGAAGAACCACAGCCGAAATTACTCCGCACCAGAAGAATTGACGCGCCTTGATAACGTTGCTGGTTGAGGATGAAGTCCGGATTTTTAATGCGATTTGCGTTATCCATACCCGGCTCGCCATGGTCCAGATAACGCCATTCATCGAACGCATTCGGGCCAAACCCTGAGCGCTTGATCGATTTCAGGAACTGCTTAGGAATAATGGCATCGGTATCAACATTGGCACGATCCAGCGGCACAACCAATCCTTCATAAGTAGTAAATTTTTCCATGACATTAATTACTTGGTCGATTTTTGAATTGCCTCACCGCCCCGTTCAATATCCTTGCCAATTCCTTGAACTGTATTACAGGCAGCAAGCAGAGCAATTAAAATAAAGGCTGTCAAAATACGCACCATGAGTTCCTCCTAGTTTTGAGTAGATTGGGGTGAAAAATTCAGCTTGAAAAACTAACTTGTCAATTCACGAACATCGGAAAAATGTCCCGCAATCGCTGCAGCCACGGCCATGGCTGGGCTCAGTAAATGCGTACGGCCCCCATTGCCCTGCCGCCCTTCAAAATTTCGATTCGAAGTTGAAGCACAGCGTTCACCAGGTAGCAGCCGGTCATCATTCATGGCCAAGCACATTGAGCAGCCCGGTTGCCGCCACTCAAAGCCGGCAGCCAGAAAAATCTTGTCCAGCCCCTCCGCTTCGGCCTGATGCTTAACCAAACCAGACCCCGGCACAACCAGCGCTAATTTGACATTTGCCGCCACATGACGCCCCTTGGCCACGGCAGCCGCTGCGCGTAAATCTTCAATACGTGAATTCGTACACGAGCCAATGAACACTTTATCAATCATGATCTGATTGATAGGGGTATGTGGCACTAACCCCATGTATTCAAGTGCGCGCGCAACCCCTTCCCGCTTCACCGGGTCACTGAAATCCTCTGGTGCAGGGACATTTCCTTCAATGCTTGCCACCATCTCAGGCGATGTGCCCCAGGTGACCTGGGGCGCAATTTCACTCGCATCGAGTTCCACCACCGCATCAAATGGCGCATCCGCATCCGAAACCAAGGTGCGCCAATAGGCAGTTGCTTTCTCCCAATCCGCTGCTTTGGGAGCAAAAGTGCGCCCCTTAAGGTATTCGATCGTTGTCTCATCGACGGCAACAAAGCCCACGCGAGCCCCGGCTTCGATGGCCATATTGCAAACTGTCATGCGTCCTTCCATTGACAGCGCACGTATCGCAGGCCCGCCAAATTCAATGGCATAACCCGTACCGCCTGCTGTACCGATCTTGCCAATCAAGGCCAGAACAATATCTTTCGCCGTCACGCCAGCGCCGACTTTTCCTTCAATCTTGATCAGCATGGCCTTGGATTTTTTCTGCAACAGGCATTGCGTGGCCAGGACATGCTCGACTTCTGATGTGCCGATGCCGTGCGCCAGGCAAGCAAACGCCCCATGGGTTGAGGTGTGCGAGTCACCGCATACCACGGTCATGCCGGGTAGCGTGGCGCCTTGCTCCGGGCCAATCACATGCACAATCCCTTGGCGTTTATCCTTGAACGGAAAATACGCCAACGCACCCACTTCATGAATGTTGGCGTCAAGTGTTTCTACCTGCTGTCGCGAAACCGGGTCTTGAATTCCTTTTTCCCAGTGATCGGTTGGCGTGTTGTGGTCAGCGGTTGCGACAATGGACGAAACGCGCCAAGGCTTGCGACCAGCAAGCTTTAATCCTTCAAATGCTTGCGGGCTCGTGACCTCATGTACCAAATGGCGATCAATATAAAGCAGCGCAGTACCATCCGCTTCCACGTGAACCACGTGATTTTCCCAGAGTTTGTCGTAAAGCGTTTTAGACATGATTTGAGAGACGATTCAAAATGACCAATTATCGCACAACCGGCTTGTCTGAACTAGCCGGAACGCCATACCAGACTAAGCAAAACCCGATCAGTGCCAACAGGGCAGACACACCAAATGTGATTGCCGACCCAGCACTTTCCCACAACGCACCCGCAAGCAATCCACCTGTTAATCCACCCACGCCATAAGCCACACTGCCATAAATTGCCTGCGCCCTGGCCTGTTGACCTGAAGAAAACCACCGGTTAAGCGCCGCCATCGTCGCTACATGGTGCGCACCAAAAGTCGCGCCATGCAGGCACTGTGCAAAAAGCAGCCAAATCAAACTATCCACCTGCCAGCCAATAAGCATAAAGCGCAGAACCGCCAAAGCAAAGCAAAGCAGCAGCAGATGCCTTAAAGATATCCGCTGCGCAATGCGTGGCATCAGCAAAAATACAATAATTTCGGCTACCACACCCAGCGTCCAGAGCAAACCCACCATCGTTTTGCCGTAGCCATGCGCCACCAGATGAATCGAATAAAAAACATACAAGGCACCGTGTGCCGCAATCATGAATAATCCGGCGACCAGCAAAAACACTACCTTCGGTTGACTCAGCACCACCCGCAAGGAAGACGCCGTGTGGATTGCCCCAGAAACCACTTCTTTCAGCAGTAAAGCGCTGAAGACAGTGCCTAAAAGTAACGCCCAGCTAACCCATAACAACAGAGTTATCGGCACGATGTCCAGCAGCCACCCCATACCTAGTACAGCAAAAATGAACCCTACCGAGCCCCAGAGCCTGATTCGCCCATAACGCTCCGGGTGATCCGTCAGATGCGCTAGCGTTAGCGCCTCAACCAACGGCAAAGACGCACTCCAGAAAAAATGCAAGATGGTCAAACTCAGTAATAAACCAAGAAAATCCCGGGTCAGAAAGACCGCAGAAAAACTGACCAATGCGGCTCCGAGCGACATGACCACTATTTTCACCCGCTGTCCTGCATGGTCTGCCAGCCAGCCCCAGAACATGGGGGCCGCAAGACGGATTATTTGCCCCAAAGACATCAATACCGCAATGCGCCCGGCAGACATCGCGATGGATTGCAAATACAGGCTGAAATAGGGCTGAAAAACGCCAACAAAGGCAAAGTACCAAAAGTACCATGCTGACAGGCGGCGGGATTGATTCATAGGCGCGCTCGCGGGCCTTTCACCCGCGATGCTTGATCAAATTTTCGTTGATCCGTGGCCAGCCTGCGCCGGAATTTTTGGCGTTGGACAACTCACATCCGCACATTGCGCACGATGATGCAAAGCGGCATTGATCAGCACGAGGGCGAGCATCGCTTCGGCAATGGGGGTCGCGCGAATGCCGACGCACGGGTCGTGGCGGCCATAGGTTTCAACTATGACGGGTTGCCCTGCAAGATCAATCGATCGGCGGGGCAAACGCAAGCTGGATGTTGGCTTGACTGCCATATTCACCAGCACATCCTGGCCAGTCGAAATGCCACCTAATACACCGCCGGCATGATTGGTGAGGAAGCCATCGGGCGTTAACTCATCCCCATGCACGCTGCCCTTTTGCGTCACAACGTCAAAACCTGCGCCAATTTCTACGGCTTTCACCGCGTTGATGCCCATCATGGCATAGGCAATGTCAGCATCCAGGCGACCATAAACAGGGTCCCCCCAGCCCACGGGCACCCCGCGTGCAATGACGGTGATTTTTGCACCCGCCGAATCACCCGACTTGCGCAAGGCATCCATGTAACTTTCTAATTGCGGCACGATGGCCGCATTCGGTGCAAAAAATGGATTGCCATCAATCGCGGCTTCGTCTTGCCAGGGGATTTCAATGTCACCTAATTGCGCCATCCAGCCGCGCACGCTGACGCCATAGCGTTCCAACAACCATTTGCGTGCGACAGCCCCGGCAGCAACCCGCACCGCAGTCTCGCGTGCCGACGAACGACCGCCGCCACGATAGTCGCGAATACCGTATTTTTGCCAATAGGTGTAATCCGCATGGCCGGGACGAAAGGTTGTGGCGATATTGCCGTAATCCTTGCTGCGCTGATCTTCATTGCGGATCAACAAGGCGATCGGCGTTCCCGTGGTGCGCCCCTCGAACACACCGGACAGTATCTCCACCGTATCTGATTCACGACGTTGCGTGACGTAGCGTGACATCCCCGGCTTACGCCGATCCAATTCCACCTGAATGTCAGCCGCAGTAATTTCAAGGCCTGGCGGGCAACCGTCGATTACACAACCCAGCGCAGGGCCATGCGATTCACCAAAAGAAGTGACACAAAAAAGGGAACCAAAACTATTGCCGGACATGATTTATAAATGGCCTTGAAAGCGCGCAAATGACTGAAAAATAGTGCGGCCAAGTCTACCATGCGCACTGCCGCCGTATCACCAGCGCCGACTTTTAAAACCCGCTAACCCTGAACCCTATGCCTGACTTTTAAGTGCTCGACGAAAAATTTTACCCACATTGGATTTTGGTAATTCACTCCGAAACTCAATCTGATGCGGCACCTTGTATGCCACCAGTGTTTTGCGGCAATGAGCAACAAGCTCCTCAACCGTCAACGCCGCATCACGTTTAACCACAAATGCTTTAACAGCCTCGCCAGAATGTCCATCCGGCACACCAACGACAGCAACTTCCTTCACCCCGGGGTGAAGCGCAAGCACATCCTCGACTTCATTCGGAAATACTTTAAAGCCAGAGACTACAATCAAATCTTTTTTGCGATCCACAATGCGCACAAAACCTTTGGCATCCACCATTGCAATATCACCGGTCCGTATAAATCCATCCGACATCATGACTTTTGCAGTTTCTTCCGGTTGCCGCCAATAACCTGCCATCACTTGCGGACCGCTGACGCAAAGCTCACCTGCCTCACCTAATGGCAAATCATTTCCGGCATCGTCACGAATCGCAATATCGGTTGAAGGCAATGGCAAGCCGATGGAGCCATTAAATTCGGCAAGATTAAGCGGATTAATGCTTACCGCGGGCGAGGTTTCCGTCAATCCGTAGGCTTCAGTCAAGGCAACCCTGGTCGTTGCCTGCCAGCGTATTGCAACGGCTTTTTGTACCGCCATGCCACCGCCTAGTGCTATGCGCAAGTGACTGAAATCGAGCTGGGCAAATTTGGGGGAATCAAGCAAAGCGTTGAACAGCGTATTGACTCCAGTTAACGCAGTGAATTTGTACTTTGCCAAGGTGTTAACAAAACCCGCCATATCACGCGGGTTGGTGATCAGCACATTGGCTGCGCCCAGCGCCACAAATGTCAGGCAATTCGCCGTTAAAGCGAACACGTGATACAGCGGTAAAGCCGTAATGACAATCTGCGGCTCTTCGCCGAGATAGGGCTTGATCCAAGCCTTTGCCTGCAGAAGATTCGCCACCAAATTACGCTGCGTTAGCATCGCGCCTTTGGAAATCCCCGTGGTCCCGCCCGTGTATTGCAGAAAGGCAGTATCGTCATGCGCAAGTGGCACGGGCACGGGCGCTGGCTGAACGTCAGCCCCTTTGCGCAACGCGACAGACAGGTTGACAGCACCCGGCAACGTCCATGCGGGAACCATTTTCTTAATATGCTTGACCACGAAATTGATGGCCCACCCTTTGACAGGGCCTAGCAGATCGCCCAACTGCGTCGTCAGGATATGCTTGACTGGTGTGCGGGCAACGGCCTCTTGCAGCACATGGGCAAAATTTTCGAGGATAACAATGGTTTGGGCATCCGCATCCTTGAGCTGATGCTCAAGCTCAGCCGCGGTGTACAGCGGGTTGCAATTGACAACCACGCACCCCGCGCGCAGCACCCCGAACAAACACACGGGGTATTGCAGAACATTCGGCATCATCAGAACAACGCGATCGCCTTTTTTGAGGCCCAGAACCCCTTGCAGGTAAGTGGCAAAATCACGTGACATGTGATCCAGCTGCGTATAGCTAATGCCTTTCCCCATACAGATGAACGCTGTGCGCTCACCGTATAGGCGCACACTTTCATCCAAAACATCAATGAGTGATGCGTAGGCATTAACATCAATTTCCGCAGGCACCCCCGCGGGATAGCTTTTAAGCCAGATTCGCTCCATTGCCGTCTCCTCTTTGGCAAAGAGTCTAGGCCAGAATCAGTCAGCTTTTTCTTCGGGCCAGTTTCGAATATAAGCTTTTAGCATTTTGTTTTCGAACCCCTGCTCTTCCAGCACCGCTTTTGCTACATCATGAAATGAGACAACGCCCATCAGCGTATCCGCTTCCATGACAGGAAGATAACGTTGGTGATGCTCAACCATCACGCGGCGCAATTCGTCCATTTCCATTTCAGGGCTGGCGCAAAAAGGCTTGGCGACCATCACTTTGGCAACAGTCACCTCCTGCCACGCTCCACCATGTGCATGCACAGCATTTAATACCTCGCGAAACGTCAGCATGCCCGCCATTTTGCCCTGCGCAAAACACACCAGGGAACCAACATCCTGCTCGGTCATGATGGCAATTGCCTCAACCAGAGTGCGCTCAGGCGAAATGGTGTAGAGCACAGTACCCTTAATCGCAAGAATTTCCTTAACTTGCATGCTTCCCCCTTCCAGAAAACTAGTTCTTAAAGTTACGGCCGATGCACGCCAAATCAATACGTGTAGTCACGCTACTGGATTAGCTTAGCGCTCCAGCTTTGCAAGCTTGCCTGGCACTTTCAACCAGTCATCCGCGTCTGCTGGTGGCTCCTTGCGTTGCGTAATAACAGGCCATATTTTTGCCAGCTCTGCATTGATTTGTACCAACTTCACCTGATCTGCAGGAACATCATCTTCGGCAAAAATCGCTTCCGCAGGACACTCGGCTACACATAGCGTGCAATCGATGCATTCATCCGGATCGATCACAAGAAAATTGGGCCCCTCGTGAAAGCAATCCACCGGGCAAACATCCACGCAATCCGTATATTTACATTTGATACACGCTTCGGTTACTACATAAGTCATAATAAACGCTCCAGTTTGAGTGATAAATGTATCACTGAGCAGCCTCTTTGGCACAGAGAGAAAGTTATTCAGGGCAGTTTTTTTACTGGCATTCCTGTTAACATTGCAATAAGCGTTATTGTCGTAACTCCGCTTTAACTCTTTTGAACTTGCCTAAAAACTGCCGAAGCTTATTTTACCCTCCCACTTATTTGCGGCTAGCAGACCATTAAGTTATTATTAAGCATTTGAGGATTTTTATGAGCGAACACATCATTCACGTCACCGATAGCACCTTTAAAAGCGAAGTGCTTGACTCGGCTGTACCAACATTAGTTGATTTCTGGGCAGAGTGGTGCGGCCCTTGCAAAATGATTGCGCCTATTCTTGAAGATGCCGCAAAAGACTATGCCGGAAAATTGCGCATCGCTAAAATAAACATTGATGACAACCCCAGGACACCCGGCGAATTTGGAATTCGCGGCATTCCTACCCTGTTGTTGTTCAAAGGGGGCTCGATGGAAGCGCAAAAAGTGGGTGCCCTATCCAAGTCGCAACTCACAGCATTCATTGACAACAACCTCTGACCTCGTTACATTGCTCCCTGCGGCTTGTTTTTCTGACCGCTTGTAAATACACACAAGTAACAAAAAGAACCAATCATTATCGCTGTAATACCCCGGCCATTTCCCCCATGGCGTTCGGGCACCAACGCACTTACCCTCCCCCACGCACGTACGCCCCTTTCGAATCATTTTTTTATCGTAGTGCCTTGTGCTACGACTCTTACGCAATTTACGCAGGTAGTCTATGCATTTATCCGAACTTAAAGCACTTCATGTCAGCCAGTTGCTTGAAATGGCTGACGCCAACCAGATTGAAAACGCCAACCGCTTTCGCAAGCAGGAGTTGATCTACGCCCTGCTCAAAAATCAAGCGGGTAAAAGTGAAGCAATTTTCGGGGATGGCGTATTAGAAATCCTGCCGGATGGCTTTGGCTTTTTACGCTCGCCTGAATCTTCCTATCTTGCGACACCAGACGATATCTACATTAGCCCCAGCCAGGTTCGGCGCTTTAATTTACATTCTGGCGACACCATTGAAGGTGAGATTCGAACACCCAAAGAGGGCGAGCGCTACTTTGCCTTGGTCAAGGTTGACCGCGTCAATGGCGAATCCCCCGAGGTCGGCAAACACAAGATACTGTTCGAGAATCTGACTCCGCTTCACCCAACAGAACACATGCTCCTCGAACGCGATATTCGTACAGAAGAGAACATTACAAGTCGCATCATTGACATGATTGCGCCCATCGGCAAAGGCCAGCGTGGCCTGCTCGTAGCCAGTCCGAAAAGCGGAAAAACTGTGATGATGCAGCACATCGCACGCGCTATTACCGCCAACCATCCTGACGTGACTCTCATTGTTCTGCTGATCGACGAGCGCCCCGAAGAAGTCACCGAAATGACGCGCACCGTGAAAGGCGAGGTCATTGCCTCAACCTTCGACGAACCCGCCACGCGTCACGTGCAAGTGGCCGAAATGGTCATCGAGAAAGCCAAGCGCCTGGTTGAGCACAAGAAAGATGTGGTAATTTTGCTGGATTCCATCACCCGTCTGGCGCGTGCCTACAACACCGTACAACCCGCCTCAGGCAAAGTTCTCACAGGCGGCGTAGATGCTAATGCACTGCAAAAGCCCAAACGTTTTTTTGGTGCCGCCCGCAATATCGAAGAAGGTGGCTCACTCACGATTATCGCCACCGCGCTAATTGAAACCGGCTCACGCATGGACGATGTGATTTATGAAGAATTCAAGGGGACAGGCAATATGGAAATCCATCTTGATCGTCGTATGGCCGAAAAACGGGTTTATCCGGCCATCAATGTCAATCGATCGGGTACCCGGCGTGAAGAACTGCTCTTGAAGCCTGATGTACTGCAAAAAATGTGGGTCCTGCGCAAGCTTCTATACAACATGGACGACATGGAAGCAATGGAGTTTCTCCTGGATAAGGTCAAAGCCACCAAAAGCAATGGCGAATTTTTTGACGCAATGCGCAGAAGCTGATTGCAAACATAGAAAAATTGACCGATAATACGCGCCCCTACCGGTTCGCCAAATTCACGAACCGCACCGAATTAGTTAGCCGCACGAAAGGACTATGCAATGAAAGAAGGCATCCACCCGAGTTACACCGAGATTGAAGTCACGTGTAGCTGTGGAAACAAATTCAACACCCGCTCAACCAGCGGTAAAGCACTGAACATTGAAGTCTGCTCGGTCTGCCATCCGTTCTATACCGGCAAACAGAAGATTGTCGATACCGCTGGCCGTGTGGAGCGCTTCCGTCAGAAATACGCTAGAACAGCAGCCTGATTA
>SCUZ01000114.1 GCA_004322535.1 Rugosibacter sp. | reverse complement strand
ATCTCCGCTGCCTCAGTGAGGCTGAGATAGCCGTCGCTCAGGATGCGCTCAGCGACCTCACGGTACACCTCTGTGGCCTCATCTGGCGGTCGAGATAGTTTACCACTAATATTTGATGTTGTCACCCGGAACCGCTTGCCTGCGTCCATAGGAGGGGTGGCCGGCGGTGGCTGTGCATGCGCCGAGTGAGTTTCATCGTCCTCAGCCTCAGCGTCCAGCATTTCCCGATCGGGAATTTCCGCGTGAACATTCTGCAATCGTATCTCAGCCTCACACAATCCAACCCAGTTCTTACCAGCAGAGAAAATACTAAGCCTAAGCAGTAACAGTAAATATCGCAAACGAGGGGCGGACCTCGTGACAAGCCATGGCTGACCTATAATGCTCCAAGCAGGCAGCACACATTTCATCCGAATCGGGCCTGGCCGCGCGAATTTCCATCAGCTTTGGAGCTAAAACACTATCTTGCCATCTCCGAAACCGAGACGAGCGGGTGGTTCCACACGAGTAGCAGCCCATCTTTGCCCGATCGGTGAGTTTTGGTTTTTGCTGTGCCGGCCGCGAAGCGACTTCCCCTTCGACAAACGCGCTCCCCTGGCTCGTTACATCATCGCCAGACTCATGCGGCTCCTTCTCCGGCGGAGGTCTCTGAGAATTATGTGAGATCGATCGTGGAACAGAGCGAGGGGGCCACGGAAAGCTCTGCTGAGCTCCGCTGAGGGAAGAAAGATAGACACCAACGTTTCCAACGGGAATACAAGAGGAGAAGAGCGGGGGACTTGGGACAAGTGGGGACACCTTAAGAGTGCCACGCCTTGATGCCTGATGGCATCTGTCGCATAAGACGCCTGACTTGGGCACCATAAACTCTACCCCCTGGAAGCCCTCATGCTCGGCATAGGAGGACCACTCGCGGAACCGCGAGCTGCTCTTGGCGCTGCAGACGCGGCACCCAACCCGGTGCCGCGGCATTTAGCGAAGTTAATTCGACTTGGCGTCAAACGCAACGCGGCCT
>SCUZ01000019.1 GCA_004322535.1 Rugosibacter sp. | reverse complement strand
GGCGGCGAAAAAGCATTGACCGCCATTGCGCTGGTGTTTGCCATGTTCCAGCTCAACCCGGCACCTTTCTGTATGCTGGACGAAGTGGATGCGCCACTGGATGATTCAAATACCGTACGGTTTTGTGACATGGTGAAACGCATGTCGGTGCAAACCCAGTTTATTTTTATTTCGCACAACAAGATCGCGATGGAAATGGCGCAGCAATTGATTGGCGTTACCATGCAGGAGCAAGGAGTTTCGCGCGTGGTGGAAGTCGATATTGGCGAAGCATTGCGGCTCGCTGAAGAACAAAAGGTGGCATAAAAATGGCTTTGAGCGATTTGCAAATTGTTTTGATTGGCGCCGGAGCAACTGCCGTGGCAGGCGTCTGGGCTTACAACCTGTGGCAAGAGAGAAAGCTCCACCGCTTGAGCAAAACATTCTTTACTCATCCGCAGGACGATACATTGATTAATCCGTTAATCAATCCGCCAGCCGCCGAACGATCGCCTGATGATGAAGAAACGCATGACCTGGCAGATATAACGGAACGCAAGGAGCCTACTTTCTCAGCATTTCATGACGATGCTGTGGCTGTTATCGAGCAATCTAGAGGAAATTCGGCAGATGAATTTTCTGAACAAATCCATTACTCATCGGCTGGAAAAATTGCAGAAGAATTTCCGGCAGAGTTAAGCGATGAATCATCATCGCAGGCATCAATACCAGAGCCAGATGCTTTACCCTCAGAATGGGCGGATACCTTAACTCACTGTGTGCTGCGGTTCAAAACGACTGAATCCGTTCCCGCCGCGACGCTTTGGATGTTGCAATCGGACTGGGCTACGCAATTGGGTAAGCCGCTGTGCTGGCTGGCTTACGATGACCCCACCACCAGCTGGCTAGCGATTAATGAAAACGCAACCGGTTGGCATATGCATTGGGCCGCAGCATTGCAACTCGCTGATCGGCGGGGCGCTGCTTCCGAGAGTACTTTGGCGAATTTTTTTGATGGCATGCAGCAGTTGGCACATCACGTAGGCGCTGAATTGCCTTTGCCTGATTTGACCCCCGTCGCCGCGCATGCAGCAGCACTGGATACTTTTTGTGCCAATGTGGATATCCAGTTCAAAGTGCATATTGTTGAATCCGCCGGTGGTGTTTTTAGTGGGACCAAGTTGCGTGGAGTGGCTGAAGCTGCTGGCATGCTGCTCGAAGACGATGGCTATTTTCATGCCCGTGATATCGCAGGCGAAGAATTATTCACATTGATGAATTTGGGTAGCGAAGCCTTTACTCTTGATAATTTGCGCTCGTTGGCCACGCACGGTTTATCTTTGAGTCTGGATGTGCCGCGCGTGAGCGATGGGCTGGCTACCTTTGCCCGCATGTTGGCCGCGGGCCAGCAACTGGCACGGGCACTGGGTGGGGTGCTGGTGGATGCGCAGCGTGTGCCGTTGACTGATGTCATGACATCGGCGATTCGCGCCAAGATTACAGAATTGCAACAAACCATGCATGAGGCAGATATTGCGCCGGGAAGCCCTCGTGCTCTGCGCTTGTTTTCCTGATGTCTGATTCGCCCCTTGTTGAGCAAGCCAAAGACTTGCGTGCCGCGCTTTTGCACCATGACTATCTTTATTACGTGCTTGATGCACCCGCGGTGCCGGATGCTGAATATGACCGTTTATTTCGCCAGCTACAGGTATTGGAAGCCGAGCATCCCGAGCTGCAGACGCCCGATTCACCCACACAGCGCATAGGCGGCAGACCCTTGCCGGCATTTGGCCAGGTGAATCACGCCGTGCCCATGCTCTCGCTGAACAATGCGTTCAGCCTGGATGAAGTGACGGCTTTCGATCGGCGCTGTCGTGAAGGGTTGGATGAAACAGCGATTGATTATGCTTGCGAGCCGAAATTCGATGGGCTGGCGATCAGTCTGCGCTATGAAAATGGTCTATTCGTGCAGGGCGCGACACGCGGTGATGGCACAGCAGGCGAGGACGTCACGCAGAATCTGCGGACCGTACGCAACATTCCGCTGCGCCTGATGGGCAAGGATATTCCACCCCGGCTCGATGTGCGTGGCGAGGTGCTGATGTTGCGTGCCGATTTTGCCCAGCTCAATGTACGCCAGCGCGCGCGCGGCGAAAAGGAATTCGTCAATCCACGCAACGCGGCGGCTGGCAGCCTGCGTCAGCTTGACGCCAAAATTACCGCGCAGCGGCCTTTGCGGTTTTTCGCTTACGGCGTGGCGGATGTCACTGCCGTATCACCAGCGCCGACTTTTCATGGCGAGATGATGAATCGCCTGGCGAGCTGGGGTTTCACGGTAGCTGCCGAGCGCGCGGTGATGCGCGGCGCGGCAGGGCTCGCGGCGTATTACGCAGAAATGGCTGCAGCACGAATGCAGCTGCCTTACGATATTGATGGCGTGGTGTACAAGGTGAATGATCTGGATGATCAGGCGCAGCTTGGTTTTGTCTCGCGCGCGCCACGCTTTGCCATCGCGCATAAGTTCCCTGCGCAAGAGGCGCTGACCACGGTGGAAGCGATCGAAGTGCAAGTAGGCCGTACGGGTGCGTTAACGCCTGTAGCGCGTCTGGCAGCGGTCTTCGTCGGTGGCGTCACGGTCACTAACGCCACCTTGCATAACGAGGCCGAAGCGCAGCGCAAGGATGTGCGTGTGGGCGATACCGTCAGCGTACGCCGTGCAGGCGATGTGATTCCCGAAGTGGTGGCCGTCATCCTCGAAAAACGGCCCACGCTCAGCGAGCACGGGGATGCGCCATTGCATCCGCCATTTGCCCTGCCCAAGCACTGCCCGGTATGTGGCTCTGCCGTGGAAAAACTCGAAGACGAGGCGATTGCCCGCTGCATCGGCGGCTTGTTCTGCCCGGCCCAGCGTAAACAGGCTTTGCGGCATTTCGCCAGCCGCCGTGCGATGGATATTGACGGATTGGGCGAAAAAATCGTCGAGCAGCTGGTGGATAACGCCATTGTCAAAACGCCCGCTGATCTATACAAAATGGGTTTGGCTAGCCTGGCCAATCTGCAACGCATGGCTGAAAAATCAGCCACCAACATTCTGGTCGCCATTGAGAAAAGCAAGCACACTACGCTGGCGCGCTTTATTTTTGCGCTGGGTATACGTAATGTGGGTGAAGCAACCGCAAAAGATTTGTCACGTTACTTTGGTAATTTGGATGCCTTGATGCGCGCGAGTGAAGACCAATTGCAACAGGTGCCCGATGTGGGGCCGGTAGTAGCGGTTTCGATTGCGCATTTTTTTGCCGAGCGGCACAACATCGAAGTTATTGAACAATTGCGTGCTGCGGGCGTGCAATGGCTGGAAGGCGAGCCCATGGCCTTGACAGTTGCCCCACTGGTAGGAAAAGCCTTTGTGCTGACAGGCGCATTGCCGACACTCTCGCGTGAGACCGCCAAAGAAATGATTGAAGCACAAGGCGGCAAAGTGACAGGTTCCGTTTCCAGCAAAACAGATTATGTCGTGGCAGGTGAAGACGCGGGTTCAAAACTCGTCAAGGCACAAGAATTAGGTATCACTCTGCTAAATGAAAACCAATTAAAGGAGCTGTTAGCGCAATGACCCATCCCAAGAAAAAAATCACCAAGGCGGTTTTCCCCGTAGCCGGTATGGGCACCCGTTTTTTGCCGGCTACCAAAGCCAGCCCTAAAGAGATGATGCCGATTGTTGATAAGCCGCTGATTCAATATGCCGTGGAAGAAGCCGTTGCTGCCGGTATTACGGACATGATTTTTGTGACCGGTCGCTCCAAGCGGTCGATTGAAGACCATTTTGACAAAGCCTACGAGCTGGAAAGCGAGCTCGAGCGCAAGGGTAAAACCGAGCTGCTCGAGTTTGTGCGCAATTTATTGCCCAAAGACATCAATTGCATTTATCTGCGCCAGCCGGAACCCCTGGGTTTGGGCCATGCGGTGTTGTGCGCGCTTCCGGTGGTGGGCGATGAACCCTTTGCGGTGCTGCTGGCGGATGATCTGCTCGATGGCGAGCCGCCCGTGATGAAACAAATGGTCGATATTTACAACTACTATAAAACCTCGGTCATCGGCGTGCAGGATGTGCCGCGTGCGGACACCAAAAGCTACGGCATCGTTGATGCAAAACCGCTGACCGAGCAGGTCGAGCAGATTTTGCGCATTGTTGAAAAACCTTCGCCGGAAGAGGCGCCATCGACGCTGGCCGTGGTCGGTCGCTACATCCTTACCCCACGCATTTTTCATCACTTGATGCGCATTGGCAAAGGCTCGGGTGGCGAGATCCAGCTCACGGACGGCATTGCGGCGTTGCTCGCAGAAGAGCAGGTTTTAGCTTACCGTTATCAGGGCAAGCGCTATGACTGTGGTTCGAAAATCGGCTATCTGGAAGCCACTATTGCTTTTGCCTTGCGTCACCCGGATGTCGGTACAGAGTTCGCCGAGCTGCTCAAGTCGATGAAATGAGCCCTGCGGAAGCGCAAAAAATCCTGGCTGAGGCCGACCTCATCTGTTCGGCAGAAAAGTCGGCGCTGGCGGTACGGCGCATTGCTGCTGCAATTTGCACACGGCTGGCCAACAGCAATCCGCTGGTGTTAGCCGTGATGGGAGGGGCTGTGGTGTTCACTGGCCAGCTTTTGCCGCTGCTGCCTTTTCCGCTGGATTTCGATTATCTGCAAGTGAGCCGCTACCGCGATAGCACCACGGGCGGGCAGCTGTCTTGGGTGGTTGAGCCAAAAAGTGCGGTCTCCGGGCGCTGCGTGTTGGTGGTGGATGACATTCTCGACGAAGGGATTACGCTCGCCGAGATTCGCCAGCGGCTATTTGCACAAGGTGCGGCCGAAGTGCTCACGGCGGTTTTTGCCGACAAGCAAAGTGAGTGCAGCAAGCCGGTCACCGCTGACTTTGTGGGTATTACCGTGCCGGATCGCTATGTGTTCGGCTTTGGCATGGACATCCAAGGCGCATGGCGCAACTTGCCTGCGGTGTATGCGCTCAAGCGCGAGTGATTGCCTTGGCGTGTTTTTATAAAGGCAAAGGCTGAAGGTAAAGGCGCGACGCAGTGGCTTAATAGTGTAGTGGCAGATTGATGATGCCACTATGCCGCGTAATTGGGATGACAAGTGGGTTGATTAAAGCTGTACCTTACGCCAGGCCACCATGCCGGTCAGAATGATAATGGCGTGAATGACCAGGGTTGTTACGCCCATCCACAAC
>SCUZ01000018.1 GCA_004322535.1 Rugosibacter sp. | reverse complement strand
CGCAGGTGTGCGGCAAGAATACGCACGGAGCAACCACTTCATGAAAAATCTCCCAGTGAAAGCGAATGGCGTTGCGTCGATGACGACGCAACGAACCGAGGCCTTACTGGAAGATCAAATGCGCAGTACGCTGAAGCGTAGCGAAGGGGGCGGGGCAGCAATACCGGCGAACAGAGCGCCTTGAAGAACGCTTGCGCGTGGCAGATGAGCGTCAAGCCGGGAAGTGACTGTGAGTAACGGCAATACCGGTGCATCGGGTGCTGCATGGGACACAGAATCGACGGACTGAGAGGATTTCTCGCAGTGGGACTTGCAAAGATTTCCCTGATCCTGATTCAGCTTTTGACAACTGGTTTGATCCATGCCGGACATGGATTGAACGCTGCCACCCATGTCACCCGACGGCATACCCGAACACGCATAGGCCGACACAGCCAACTGCATGAACAGCAGGCTGAACAGCGTGTACAACGCGGTGACCAAACGGTTTTTTCGGGTTAGGCGCATTTCATTTACGGGTAGAAGCACGGCAAGGGTATGAGAAGTCTTGTCTCAGTGTCAAGTACAGCGTTTACGCCAGTGCGAAATTCATTGGCCTGCGGAATGCCCTCGGTATCGTTGGTTCAGCATCGGACTGCTGCATTTCATCCCCGACGTAGCGGCCTTTTTAACGGCGTTTTGCCAGCATGTCATTGCAATGCCTTCGTTGCCAACTCACTTTGGTTTACTGCGCCCATCTAGCCTCTCATTGATGGAAGCTAGTCGTCCTGTCGCCTGATGGCTGCAACGGCAGGCGCTGCGCTTGCCGCAGTTTTTTCCCCTGACTTCGTCATTCCTCGCGAACGCTGCGCTCCAAATAACCGCGTCACTGCCGTCCTCCACTTTGTTGCGGCCCTGCGGGTGCAGCCGTCTCCAGGTCGTCTTTTTCTCTTCCATCGAGGCCGCGATGGGCGCGGTCGAGATAAACCAAAGGAGATTCAATCATGGCAACTATCGGCACCTTCACCAAAACCAGTGCTGGCTTCAACGGCACGATTCAGACACTCAACCTCAAGGCCAAGGTCTCAATTGCCCCAGTCGAGAAAAGCAGCGATACCGCTCCCGACTATCGGGTGTACATCGACAGGGTCGAAATCGGCGCAGGCTGGACCCGCACTAGCCAGGGCAAACGCGAATTCGTCAGCGTCAAGATCGATGACCCCAGCTTCGCCGCGCCGATCTACGCGAACTTGATCGAGCGCAACGGCCAGCACGACCTGATCTGGTCCCGCTGACCGCAAGGCGCCACCGCCCGGCTAGCCGGGCGGTGGCTTTTTTAATTGAAAACAAACCGCGCATCCGCCGCGCCCGTTGAATCCCGGCACGTCGGCTGCGGACAAATCGGAGCACCACAACCATACCTGGCAACGCTCGTGCCAGACGAGCTGGCACTCGGTTGCTAACCCACCACGCGGGCTGTCCCGCGTGGTCCACATCAAAAGCGCAAAGCGACATGCACCGCCCGGTGCGGCGGCACTGCCCACTGGATTTCGCCCCTCAGCTTCGGTGAAGGGGACGAAATCGTGGGCAGAACACAAGCCGCAGCAGCAGGGCGGCTAAAGCATTTGTAAATCTCCCCCTTCCCGTTCCCCGGAGGGGAAGGCGAAGAGAACTCTTCATGGGCAGCAGTTTTTCAACCCACCCATGGAGGCTCACATGCTGCTCAAGAACGGAATTACCCATGCAACTGATGTAGAACTGCTCACGGCTTTGCTTGGCAATCGTGGAACGGCGTCAACCTTGCTGTGGCAGGCAGGCGGTTCGCTGTTTTCATTGTTGAATGAGGAACGGCAGACCGACGCGGATTTGTGCTGTGCGGATGGCGCGGGCAACTATGCAGATGATCCAATCGTCAAGCTGCTGGCGGCGCGTGAGCTTGCCGTGAGGGCGATTACCGAGGAGCTACGCGGCCGGGATTGTCTGGGAAGCCCGAGCGAGGTTCGCAACCTGCTCAAGCATCGGCTGGCGGGATTACCTCATGAAGTGTTTGTTTGCATTCAACTCGACAATCAAAACCAACTCATTGCTTATGAGGAGCTTTTTCGGGGTACGCTGACACAGACCAGCGTTTATCCGCGCGAAGTAGTGAAGTCATGTCTTCGCGTGAACGCTGCCGGAGTCATATTTGCACACAATCATCCAAGCGGGATAGCCGAACCAAGCCGGGCCGACGAGTTATTGACCCGTGCACTCAAGGACGCGCTGGCGCTGGTGGACGTGAAGGTGCTGGATCATTTTATTGTCGCGGGGACTTGCACGCTTTCGTTCGCAGAGCGTGGACTTATCTGACTGCTGAGGTATTGGGAACCCCTCGAAAAACGAGGGGATTCTCCCCTCGTGCTCCCCGTCATGCTCCACCCATAAAAAACGTTTTGATGATGGCTTAGAGATTTTTAGTCGGATGCGCCATTCAAATTTGTTTTGCATCTGCAAGTGCAGTAGCTTGCCTTGCCATCATTTCACGAGGAATCTGTAGTCTCCAGTGAAGCGCCGCCAATAGTGGAAGATATGGCACATTGCTTCGATACCACAAGGATTCATCAATTGACTGAAGACCAGGTATCGGAGTTGCAAGCTCTGATATGTATTGGCCGGGATTCTCTGGGAACGAATGTATTGCCTCTGCTACGCCATGCTCACAGAGCAGCTTGTAGCTTGCAATCGTATTTTCAAACCCAACATCAGAGTTCCAAACATTCAACGTAGTATCAGGTATCTGAGGTGCAATTGAATTACGAATGAAGGTATAGCCCTCAGGCATTCCGAGGGCAGCAGCCCAAAGAGCCAGTATGGGAATGAGCATGGATGTGTTGGCGTACTCTTCAAGAAACTCGTCAGACCCAGTACGCAATTCCAAAGCTTGTTGAAACGTTGCATTCAGCGGCCAGTATCTCTTTACCTGAACCTGAGACACATATTGCAATCTCACGATTAAGTCATGCAGCCATGTTTTGGCTAAATCGAAACGATTTGTTGCCATCAGGCAGAGAAGCGCCATGTGCAAGTCGATTGCTTGATGGTCGTAGCACGGTGAATTGACGCATGCGTGCGTATCAATTAGCGCTGCAATCCGCGCCGAGCAGATGTGGGCTCGCTCGATAGCGCCCTGGTCTCCAGAACTTGCGCCCAGATGAGCCCAGATATAGCCATTGAGCCCCAGTCTTCCCAGTTCATCAAATACCCGCTCTGCTACCAACAGGTTGTCGGGTAAGACCGAAGCAAAAGCATCTTTGACACAATAGAAGACCTGTAGCTTGGCGTGATAGGCCTCGGCAACGCCAAGTAGATGTACCAAAAGTTGGCTAAATTCAGTCGTAATTTCCTTGTTGTTTGCGGAGAGTGGGTCCTGAAAACCAGCCCATACCCGGAGAAGGGCAAATTCCGCCAATCGATATGGGCCAAGAAGATTGCCTTCACGTTGGCCCCTGATGAACAGGATGCTGAGTGCGGTTCGTATTGCTCGCAATGCACTCAGGTGCTTTTTTCTTTGAGCATTAACTGATGCGACTTTTGTTGTTCCATCAACTACCAGGTTATCTATCAGTGTGTAGCCTGCCTGAAGGCAAAGTTCTGGAGTTGGAATGTTGGCCAGCATTCTGCGAAACAATGTCTTGTTGGCGGGTGGTAACGCATTCTCATCGAGTAAGTTATCTTCAGTCCACGCTGCAAGCGTCGAGCCATTAACCATTTCAGTGCCGACATCATTTTGTTTTGACCAATTATTTAGGTAGCCGGCCAATGTTTGAGTCAGCTCAGACTTGAAGTCACCGTTGGTCAATACAACCAGCTTTTTCGTGAGCTTCCTGTGTTGCGGCGCGATGTGGGAACTGAGGTAGACATCCCCAACATCTTCGATGGATTGTCGAATTGACTGTTTCCCGACGCTCCACTCGCTTCTACCGATATCGCCACATTTCACGAGCCAAAGAAATAGTTTTTTACGACGATCCTTATCCACTCCAACAGAAACGATATCGACCCCATATTGCCGGGGACCCTTTTGTGCGCGAAATACTATTTCGTGACCCATAGCGGAAAGCAGAAGAGGCAGATAAACATCAAGCTCGCCTTCCTCACGCATCAATCCGAGAAAGTCTTCCAGAAGCAATCTCAGACTCATTTCGCAGCCCCTAATAGCCTGGCGCGCTTGATCATGCCGCCAATCGGGTCGGCTCGTTCAGATGAAGGTAGTTCGATGGTCTGCCCAAACGATTTCATTTCTGCAATTTGGGGCGGGCCTGATGGTGTTCGAGTGACAAAGCGCCGCCCTTGAAGGAGATGTGAGGTTTTGGCAAAACTCGCAAACACGGACATTTGCCGGGCTTGTCGATTCACGTCGCGATTTATCTTGGCTCTCAACTGTCCCAAAGCGAATAATTGAGGGTCACTTGGACGAAGTTCATTGAGTGCCGGCAATTGGTTCAGGACGCGCTTCCACCGCAGCGCGTTCGCATAAACTCCTCTGTACATATTTCCAGCCGGCGAGTTTTTTGCGACTGTCTTAACCTTTTCTTCTAAATACTTTTCAGTGGCGCCAGGATATTCTTCAAAGGCATCGTTCAGCATGTCAATAGCTATCCGAATTCCCTGTGGCTGAAGCAGCGATGATTCTGCAAACACAGCCAAGCAATTACAAATAACTGCTCCGTCGTTAGCTAGTGCAAGTAGACGCCTTGCAACTAATGTTCTGGCCTTGTCCGAAGCTCCGCCAAGTATCACGTCATCTAGCGACGCCTGCACTCTGCCAGCCATACACATCAAGAGCAAAGCTCGTATCGATTCAAACAAAGCATCCTCGGCTATCAACCACTCGGTGAGCACTCGAATGAAAGTATCCGAGTGCTCCGGCAAGGCACTCAATGTAAGTGGAAGAGTTTTGGCAAGGTCAAATTGAGCCGTGCGCAATTCCAGAATCACCTTCTCCGCCGTCTGCTTTGTTGCCGGCTCATACAAAAGACTGAATATAAGATTGTCCACTTGGCCCCTGATGCGCTCATCCGTTTCAATCTGGCGAAGCAGTGGGAACAAAAGATCCTCAAGAGGAATTTTTGTGGGCCCAATCACAGGGCTCCTGGTTACAAATAGCATACCTGTAATTGCCGCTATTCCATCCAAGGGGCCTGTCTCCAGCACTTGCCGCACCGTATTCATCGCAAGCGTTGAGTGCTCGGCAAGCCAACCTAGTGCCCGCCAAACAATAATGGCATTCGGATTACTGTGCGCAAATCCGCCAAAAACAGGCACCAGAAAATCTTCTCTTTTGAGTAAGGAATGAACCACATCCTCGTTCTTGCCATCGAAGAAGGTGGTAAGCGTAGCGGCCAGAGTTGTCGCCCTGTCAGACTGGCTTGCCAAATCTAAAACATATAGCGCCGCCTCAACGGGTAAGGCCATGGCAAATGCTCCTGCCCAGACGAGTTCAGCTCCCTCGCCATTCAGCGTCTCAATAACAAGGGCCTGGCCTAATTCGGATGCAACGCCTCCATGCTGTTTCAGTTGGGACGACAGTTGCTGCGCTACCGTAAGGCGATGCATGCCTGACACGCGGTTGGCGAATCGAAGCATTGCCAGCCCATCACTCAAGGAAAACGCCGAAATCAGTGAAAGCGCAGGTAACAGGCCTTTGACGGCTTCGTTGGTATCCGCCGCCTCTGTCAGTGTGTCGAGTTGTTCAAATAAATTGAATTCCGAATTACTTAAAGAACCAAGTGAAGAAAACACGTCGTCAGGTGCATGCGATTTCGAGAGTTCGGCAACCGCGCTTAGGACATTAGCAATTTGACCTGTTGCTATGGATGACTTGAGAGTCTCTATGACTATGGTTGTCATGGTTGCTTTGAGATGACCTGGAAGATTCGTGATGAGTTCGTTGGCCTGCCGGAGGCTTTAGTGGTTGGGTTGCATTGTTGTCTTAGATTGCGACCGAGAGTTGATTACACAAGGCTTCGATTAACCTGCGTGCATGTTCGAGATCGAGGCCGGATTGTTGTGCCAGTTGCAAGCGCCCCTGATCATCCGATTCCGGCAAGAGGATCTCCAGCACGCGGCGTATGGCGGGAACATCGAGCAGACGTGCGATGTCACGGCCAAGTAGTTGTGCCCCAGCCACTTCATGATCATAGTCATCGGCGTCGAACAAATCGCTGTGCTCTCGGGCGGCGCGGTCCATGTTGTCGCAATCCATATAGCTGCGCAGATACAGCAGCAGGTCAGGCGCATCGCGGCCTGGGTAAGTGAGCTTGCGATCCTGCCATGCCGTTATCTTGAGCAGGGCCAGCGCCGGGATCGGCGCGACGCGCAGTGACACGTCGTCGGGCAGCAGCACCCATACGCTCGCCTCGAATGCTTCGCGCGCGCCAAAACAATCGAATACCGTGCTTTGATCGGGGGGCCATGCAATGGTTCGATCCGCACGTTCAATGCCGCCGAAAGGCACGATATCCAGCGGCAAACCGCCGCGATGGCGCAAGCGATGCGTGGCCGGGCCTGGGCGTTCGTGAAATTCGCCGCTCGCTATCAAGGCTGCGCGCAGGGTGGCAAAGGCTTCCCAATCACGCAGCATTACCGCGAAATCCACATCCTCGGTCTGGCGGCTTGGCTCGATATTGTGCGCATACCGCAGCATCAGGTCGCGTGCGGCGGCACCCATCAAAAAGAAATCGATACCCGCTGGCTGCGCGACCGATTGCAGCGCACTCACCACAAGCGCCAGCGGCTTGAGTTCAGTTTTCTGCGAAAAGTCGAACGATATTGTCGTCATAGATCATTTTCGCAGTTTCAATGCAGCGTGCGTCGCCGGTCGCCAGCAGGTCGGCATAGACCAGCAAGGGCGGCACCAGACCGGGGTGGCGTGGGTCAGCGGGGAAGTTCCAGAATTGCTTGCGTACCTCCACCACTGCCGTATGGCCGGGTGCGGCTTCCTTCATGAATTTCTGCCGGGCGGCCAGCGTGCCCGGCAGCTTTTTGGCGTAGATCGTCAGTTCGCCGGGACGCAGATATTTGGTCAACAGAGCGGCGGCAGCCTCTCCGCCCCACAGGGCATCTTGCTGCGTCAGCGGCCAGTCTTTCCAGCCTTCCAGTACAGGCACGTAGTAACGGCCAATCAGGGTGCGTGGTCGCAACAGATGCGCATAGGTCTCTGCCCACTGTGCCAGCAAACGCGGGGCATCAAAGAGTCGGCGCGTGCCGCGTTTCCCCTTCAGATCGCCCACGTAGCCAAGCTGCTGCAAGTCCTTCAATACGGCGGGAACGATGCCCAGGGCCACGTCGGCTGCTTTCGCAATGGTGCGGTGTGGCGCTGCAACCAGCGCTGGATTGCAGAGCAGGGCGAAAGTCACTTTCAGCCCTGCGGTTGCAAAAGCACGGCCCGGCCGGGCTGCGTTGGCATTCTGCTCGGGCTTGCGACCCGTCACAAAAACCAGCACGCCCGGCCCCGTGAGGTAGGCGTTGCCAGCGGCGTCGGCAAACTGCTGGTCAAGTCCCTTGAGTTGATCTGCCATCGGTGGCGTGATGTAGCCGGTCACGAGCAGCGGTGGCCGGCCGGCTATGGTGGCGGTGTGGCGCAATTGGGTAACGACCGCTCCCAGCGTGGCCGGCGTGACCGCACGCTTGACCTCGACCACATAGTCAAGGTGCTGCTTTGCGGTTCCCACGCGCAGCCAAGCATCCGCATGCAGGGCGCGGCCGATTTTCGGTTCTTTCTGTACCTGCACCTTTAGACCGTTTTCCTGGAGTGCTTGCACGCCGAGGTCAAGGAGGGCCATTTCAGTCATCTTGTTCATGATATACATCCGTTCATTTAATATGAACACATGGCAATTATGAACAAAAAGGAGCGAATGTTCAAGGGGCTTAAATGTTCACGCAACATGAACGTATCCGAACAATGAACGCGAAGAGGCCGGCATGAGAGGCAAAACAAGCCGAGTTTTTATTGGTCGCCAGTTTTGGCAAGAGAGTAATCCGGGATATTCCAGTCCCTTGCCAGTTGCTCCCATATTTTCCCGCCGTCATCGAAGTAGCAGTGGACTTCTTTCTCAGGTTGATAGTCCATCGCCAACACTGCTATGCAGTCCAGAAAAATCTTGCGATCAAGGCAACGAAAATCCGTCAGATCAACCTTGAACCGGTCGCCGTTGTATAGACCGAGCAGGAAGCCAGCGACATAACGGCATTGGCCGCTATTGCCTTGGGCGACTGCGAGCAAACGCTTGAGTGCTTCCACACCAGCCGCACGGATCGCAGGAAGTTGACGGTGTGCTTCAGTTCGTTCTCGATCCAATTCAGCGAAAGCGGCTTTGGCTTCCGGTGACAATTTATCACCCATGCGAAGCAGCGTACCTGGTTTGCGTTCCATCCTGATTTCCTTTCCTGTCGTTTCAATCAGCAATAGTGGCCGTCAGATCGTCTCTTTGTTGCTCATCGGCTGGCAGATGCTCTTGAACGCGCTTTAGGCTGGGAACGAGCGCCCTTGACACCTGCTGCCTTTAGCATCGCCGCAGTTGCCTTCTCGACCGACGCCCTGACGGGGTCCTGGTCGAGGCGGGCATAGATCATGGTCGCGGCGGCGGTCTTGTGGCCCAGACTCTTGCCGATGATTGCCAGTGACGCACCGCCCTTTGCCTGCCAGCTTCCGAGGGAACGTCGT
Source organism: Rugosibacter sp. (assembly GCA_004322535.1). Classification (GTDB taxonomy): domain Bacteria; phylum Pseudomonadota; class Gammaproteobacteria; order Burkholderiales; family Rhodocyclaceae; genus Rugosibacter. The sequence goes on along the minus strand of SCUZ01000018.1, from coordinate 729 downwards.
AGATCGTGAACCCGGAGGTTAGATATCTCCGCTCGTTCCAAAATGCGCGCCCAGCCTTTTTTCGGCTTATCGATATGCCCTGTCTTGCTGTTGGCAGGAAACACAAAGATTGCTTTACCTTCCGAAGAGTCTGCTTCATCAGCGGGCTGGCGGCTGCGAAGAATTGCCACCGCTTCCAGGGTGAGGAGAACAACATACGGAACACTGTTTTTCGGGTCCGGCACGCGCCACTCGCCACGATCAAGACTCATGTCTTCCCAGCGCATCGAAATCACGTCGGCCTTGCGGGCGCCAGTCAACAGAGAGAGCAAGACGAAGTCGCGCACATCCTTACTCTGCTCTTCGCCAACTGCCTCAAAAAAACGCGGCAGTTCATCAGACTGAATGAATCGTTCACGCTTGACCTCGCGAAACTTTTTGACGCCCGTGGCGGGATTGACGCCGGCAAACAGACCCCAGTCGCGCGCGCGGTTGTACATCGACGAAATCAGCGTCACGACTTTATTGGCCGGGGTCTTGTGGCCGAGGCGTCCGATGTTGGCATGAAGCTGGGCGACGTCGCCGAGCGTGATGCTTGATAGAGAGCGATTTTCCCAATGGACGCCGGCAGGGTGCTTGGTGCGGCGTGCGCCGTGGGGTTTGCGTTCATCTTCAGGAGGCAATACACCCAAAAATCGCTGGAACAGTTCGGGTGTCTCTTTTATAACGCGCGGCTTGCATTGAACCGAG
>SCUZ01000017.1 GCA_004322535.1 Rugosibacter sp. | reverse complement strand
CACCGGCTATTCATCACTCGCCTACCTCAAGCGCTTTCGCATCTCCAAACTCAAGATCGACCAGTCTTTTGTGCGCGACATTGCCAGCGACCCGAATGACCGCGCCATCGTCGACGCCATTATCACTATGGCGCACAGTTTGGGCTTCACCACCATCGCCGAAGGTGTCGAGACTGCCGAACAACTGGCGTTTTTGCGCGACCATGGTTGTCACGAAGTGCAGGGCTACTATTTCAGCAAGCCACTGCCAGCTGATGAATTCAAGGCTTTCGTGCGCACGCAAAGTAGCGTATAAAAGGTTTTGTGCGCCGTCTGGTCAGCGCGCCCCGTGGGAAGTACCCTTGGGGTGCCGACTTTTAAACCTGTACGAACCTGTACGCCTAAACCACATGATCACTGAACCTGAGCCAAAGGGAAATAGCATGAATCAAGATCGCGCAGCCGGCGCCCTGATCGGCGCACTCATCGGCGATGCTTTAGGACTCGGTTGCCACTGGTATTACGACCTTGACGAGCTGCGCCGTGATTACGGACACGTCACCGGCTACACCACACCCAAGGAGGGCCGCTATCACTCGGGTATGCGGGCCGGCCAACTCTCCCAAGCCGGTTTGATTCAAATCATGCTGATGCAGTCCATCCTTGCCCACGGTGATTATGTTGAAGGCGACTTTACCCGTCGCCTCGATGAAGACCTCCTTCCCCAGCTTGACGGCACACCGATGAATGGCCCCGGCGGCTACACCAACCAATCCCTGCGTGAAACCTGGCGCTGCCGCGTGGAACAAAAACTGCCCTGGTCGCAGACTGGCGGTACGGCGGATACCTCGGAATCCGCCGAGCGGGCCATAGCTCTGGCCGCGCTCTACGCCAATGCACCGGGCAAGCTGGCGCACAGCGTCGTGGCCAATTGCCGGCTCACGCAAAATGATCCGGCCATCATGGCCATGTCGCTTGCCTATGCTGCCGTGCTCGGCCAGCTCATCAAGGGCGGGAAAATGAACCCCGGGATTTCAATGACGCTGATGAACCTTGTCAAAACGGGCGAGCTGCCTTTTCACTCGGTAACGCAAAAAAATTATGGCGCCCCCTTGCCTGGGCAAGCCGACATTCCACAGGCAGGCAATTTCTCTTCACCTGATGCGCTACTCACACCAACGTATGCTGCCCAGGCAGCGCTTGACCCGACTATTCGCATTGAGCCCGCGTCAAAAGTCGCTACCGTTTATGGCCTGCCGTGCGCGATTTATCATTTGCTGCCCGCCGCGTACTATCTCGCCACCCGCTTTGCCGATGATTTTGAAAGTGCGGTATTGGCAGCCATCAATGGCGGCGGACAAAACATGTCGCGCGCGATGCTCACGGGCGCGCTGGTGGGTGCGCAGGTTGGGTTATCCGGCATTCCACAAAGATTTATCGAGGGGCTGGAAAACAGCCAAGAACTGGTGGCCCTGGCAAAATCACTAGGCACCCTGGTGCAATAATCCGTTTCGTTTACCGTATCACCAGCGCCGACCTTTAGCTCCGGCCGCGTGTCTTGCGGCACGCTTGACTGACTTATGGCCTGGTAGCCTGCGCAAAAGTCAGGGGAACCCTTTGCGCTTCTTGCCATCTTGAGAACGCCGATTTTTGGTTCCTGCACTGGTTTTTGCGGGATAATCGCGCCCTTTGCTTATTTCCGCTCCCCACCGTGTCCCGCTCGATTCAAGAACTCAAGCTCCAACTCGCCCGCCGCCGCACGTTTGCGATCATTTCTCACCCCGATGCCGGTAAAACCACGCTGACTGAAAAGCTGCTGTGGTTCGGCGGCGCCATTCAGGTAGCCGGTGAAGTGCGCGCCCGGAAAGCAGCACGCCATGCCACATCCGACTGGATGGAGCTGGAAAAGCAGCGCGGTATTTCGGTCACCAGCTCGGTGATGCAGTTCCCCTACCGCGAGTGCATGATCAATCTGCTCGACACGCCAGGACACGAGGATTTTTCCGAAGACACGTACCGCACGCTGACTGCGGTAGATTCCGCCGTGATGGTGATCGATTCAGTAAATGGCGTCGAAACCCAAACCATCAAGCTGTTGGGCGTATGCCGTCTGCGCGACACGCCCATCCTCACCTTTATCAACAAGCTCGACCGCGAAGGACGCCCACCGATCGAACTGCTCGACGAAATTGAAGAGGTGCTCAAAATTCAATGCGCACCGATGACCTGGCCAATCAGCATGGGCAAGCGCTTTCGCGGCGTGTATCACCTGTATGACGACACCATCGCCTTCTTCGATCCGCAGGCAGAAAAAGGCACGGCGGAGATTATCCAAGGCATTAACAACCCGCGCCTCGATGAACTCATCCCCGACCAGGTGGATGAGATGCGCAGCGAAGTCGAACTCGTGCGCGGCGCCTCGCACACCTTTGATCGCGCCGCCTATCTTGCAGGCAAACAAACCCCCGTGTTCTTCGGCTCGGCATCTAACAATTTTGGCGTGCAATCGCTGCTTGATGCCGTGGTTGACCTCTCGCCGTCGCCGCAACCGCGTGATGCGATTGTTGGCAACTCGGTTGACAAGCTCACCCGCACCGTCATGCCGGAAGAAGAAAAATTCACCGGCTTCGTCTTCAAGATTCAAGCCAACATGGACCCCAAACACCGCGACCGCATTGCCTTTGTGCGCGTGTGTTCCGGCAAGTTTGAACGCGGCATCAAGTTAAAACAGCGTTCCACCGGCAAGACGCTGGCGGTGAACAACGCCATCACCTTCATGGCGCAGGATCGCAACACCACGGATGAGGCCTGGCCCGGCGATATTCTCGGCATTCCGAATCATGGCACGGTAGTGCTGGGCGACGCGTTTAGCGAAGGCGAAGATCTCCAGTTCACCGGCATCCCCTGCTTTGCGCCGGAACATTTTCGCCGCGCCCAGATTCGCAATCCGATGAAAATGAAACAATTGCAAAAAGGCTTGCAGCAATTGGCCGAAGAAGGCGCGACCCAGCTCTTCCGCCCGATTCACAGCAATGATCTGATTCTCGGCGCTGTGGGCACGCTGCAATTCGATGTGGTTGCCCACCGGCTGGAATTTGAATATGGCGTGGATTGCTTTTTTGAACCCTACAACGTCTCCACCGCGCGCTGGTTGCGGGGCGACGCCACCATGATTCAGCAACTCGCCGAAAAATCCGGTGTCAATGTGGCCCTGGACGGGGCGGGTGATTATGTCTATCTCGCGCCGAACCGCGTGAACCTGAACATGACGAGGGAAAAGTATCCGGACATCGTTTTCCTCGAAACCCGCGAGATACATTAAACCGCCAGCTAAGCGGGCAACTTATTGACTGCACCTATTCAGCAAACCAACTATCCAGCTCGGCGGTTTTCAGTTCTTCCACCGTGTACTCGGTAAACACGCGGTAAGCCGTCCAGTGCGAAATCTTGTCCTGCAGCAGCAAGCCTTCATTGCCCTTGGCCAAAGCTGCCTGCTGCTGATACGTCACCAGCTTGTCATCCGCATAAGCGGCGCAACGCTGTAAAAACCCGCTGACGATACGTTTTTTTTCTTCAGTAGAAACAGGCATGGTTGCTCCTTTGCTTGGCTTAACTTCGCTTAACTTCGTTTAGTTCAGGCGCTGGTCAGGCAAAGCGCCCTTCAACCGCTGCACTTTTTGATACGCGCCCAGCAATTGCTGGTGCATCTCACTGCCTTCCATATTCGCGCCCAGCGTATGCAGACCAAAGAATTTCTGCTCGCGACGAACAAGCGCCATAGCCTGGCGCAATGTCGGCTCGCCAAATAGCAGGCTTAAGGTATTGTCAAACCGATCTGCATCTTCCAGTTGCACTATGTTTTCGATACAGCGATAGACACGTCGACGTTGCTCGCTGAGTACGCCAAACTGAGCTATCCAGGCACAGCCTTCCAGCACCCCATCCTCGTCTCCAACCGCCAAACCCAGCAAGGTCTTGAGTTCGCCCACGCGCAAGTCGGCCCATGCCGTGTCAGCATCCGCCGCCAACCCGATGAGCGTAGTAATCGGCAACTCTTCGGCCAGATCAAGCTGGGTAAAGGTATCGAGCAAGGTTCGGCATTCATCCCGCGTCAGATCAGGCAGACGCAGAATCGCCGGGCGTACCAGATTGCCCACCGTGTTGTTTTCCCATTGCAGCTCTTCAATCGGATAAATCTCCGACATGCCCGGCACAAACATGCGACAAGCATAAACGCCAAGATGTGTGAAGTCGGCGACAAAGATGTCATGACCGCTGGCATGAATACGGTCCACCGACCACTGGTAATCTTCCGCCGTGGTGCTGGAAAAATTCCAGTCGACGAATTCAAAATCGGGGGTATCGCGTAGAAACTCCCAGCTGATGACGCCACTGGAATCGACAAAGTGGATTTCCAGATTTTGCGCGTCCGCAATCTCATCCTGATCAAACCCGGGCGCAGGAAAATCACCCAGCGAATCCAGCGCACGGCCCTGCAACAGCTCGGTCAGCGCCCGTTCCAACGCCACTTCAAAGCGCGGATGCGCGCCAAAGCTGGCAAACACGCCTTGATCCTGCGGATGCAGCAAGGTCACATTCATTACCGGATACTCGCCGCCGAGCGACGCATCCTTGACCAGAATGCCAAAGCCCGCCGCACGCAAACCATGGATGCCCGCGGCAATGCGCGGGTAGCGATTGATCACCGTTTCCGGCACGTCAGGCAGGCAAAGGCCGTCACGGATAATGCGAAACTTGATGTCGCGCTCGAAAATCTCCGATAGCGCCTGCGTGCGCGCTTCCATCAGCGTGTTACCCGCCGACATGCCGTTGCTCACATACAGGTTGCCGATCAGATTGACGGGATACAGTACCGTCTGACCATCGCGCAAACGCGTATAGGGAATCGTGCAAATGCCGCGTTCTGCGTTGCCGGAATTAAGATCGATCAGTTGTTCGGCATGCACTGCCTTTCCCGGGTTGTAAAACGCCTGCAACTCCGGCGAGAGGATGCCTTTGGGCCAGGCCTTACCCTTGACCGGAAACCATTGCTCATTCGGGTAATGCACGAAATTATCCTTGGCCACGGTATCGCCAAGATAAAAGTGCGTCCAGAAGTAATTGGTGCTGAGACGCTCGAAAAACTCACCCAACGCACTGGCACGTGCCGCCAGCTCGGAACCCCCTTTGCCATTGCTGAACAAGCGCGTGCAATCGCGGTCGGTGACATGCACCGACCAGATGTTTTCAATCTCGTTGAGCCACGAGCGCTCGATGACATGAAAACCTATCGTTTCGAGTTTGCTTAAGAGTGTGGAAATAGAGGATTCTAGCGAAGCGTCCTTGCTGGGGATAAAGGTTTCAGTCATGCGTGGCGATCTTTCCGTGATTTTTCTGGTTTGGCCAGTTTAGTCGGATTGAACAAGCTTAGGCCGCGATTATCGCCGTACCTCACCGTACCCCAAGGGTACTTTCCAGAAGCGGCTCTGCATTTCCTGTGGTCAGATTCAAAGCTGTGTACCGTTTCATCAACGCCGACTTTTCACGAAATAATTCGAGCATGGAATCTTTGATCCTCGCTTTAACGCCCGCCTGGTAGATCGGTTGGTGGGAGTTTTTAAACGATTCAGAAGAAAATACTGGGTTCGCTATCGGACGGCGCAAGCGACGCGCACTCGAATGCGGCCTGGGCAACGAATAACCCCTGCCCGGGCCGCCTTTTCTACTGGCTATGGATGCAAATTATTTTTTATCCGGCGAAGTGCTGCCAGGCTTAACCATCGACTCATGTGATTCCATGTGCTGCTCGCGGCGCTGCTCCATGCGCTCTTTCATCTTTTCCCGAAACTCGGCCTTTTTTGCTTCACAGGCTTTCGGGTCGGCCGCGCATTGCTTCTGCATTGCTTCGTGACGTGCCTTCATTTTTGCACACTGCTCGGGGTTCTCTGCGCACAGCTTCTCATGCATTTTTTCGCGATGCTCCTGCCGTATCTCCTTGCAGCGCGCAGGCTCTTTTTCGCAGGCGGCACGCACTTCCTCGTGTTCCTTTTTCATGCGTTCCTTCATTTCGGCGCATTTTTGCGGATTGGCTTCGCAATGCTTTTTCATTTCCTCACGCATTTCGCCCCGATGCCTGCCGGAGGTCTGAATAGCATCCGCAGGATCTGCCGCCTGCGCAGTTATCATGCCAGACGAACCCAGCGAGATGCATGCAGCAACGATTAAGTAACGAACGTTCATCGGTATCTCCTTTGATTAAAAAAAACCCGGCAGACACCACGTCCGTCAGGCACATACAGACTGCGTACTATGCGCCATATTTGTAAGCAAAAAAACCAGGCAATCGGCAAGAGTGTAAAGTTATGTGTCAAAGGCAGGAAAGAATCAGCTGCGAGCCCTTGCCTCCAGCTACCCGCCCGCTTATAGTTTGTGTCTTATGAACGCCACCGACCGCATCATTCCTATCGTCGCCGCACCCCAAGGGTACTTTCCAGAGACGGCTCTGCATTCCCTGCGATCAGATTCCAGGCTGCACGGCGTATCACCGGCACCGGCTTTTACCTCAGCCGACTTCGCCACGCAGGGTGGGCCATGGATGGATACGCGCAAACGTTCCCTGCGCGACTTGCGTATTTCAGTAACCGACCGCTGCAATTTCCGCTGCGTGTATTGCATGCCGAAAACCGTCTTCGGACGCGATTATCCCTTTTTATCGCGTAACGACTTGCTGTCGTTCGAGGAGATCGAGCGTATCGCGCGTGTCTTCGTGGCACAGGGCGTGCAAAAAATCCGACTCACCGGCGGCGAGCCGCTGTTGCGCCGGGGCATCGAAAAACTGATTGAACAGCTCGCCAAATTACCCGTGGAAATTACCCTGACCACCAACGGTGCGCTGCTGGCGAAAAAGGCGCAGACATTGAAAGATGCAGGGCTGCATCGCATCACCGTGAGCCTGGATGGGATGGATGATGCGATATTCAAACGCATGAATGATGTCGATTTTGCAGTGGAAGAAATACTGCATGGCATTGATGCCGCCGCCGTTGCCGGCCTGCCCGTCAAGATCAATTGCGTCGTCAAGCGCGGCACGAATGACAGCCAGATTCTTCCGCTGGCACGTCACTTCCGTTACAGCAATCATGTGTTGCGCTTCATTGAATACATGGATGTCGGCAATTCCAATGGCTGGCGCATGGATGAGGTGTTGCCATCCACCGAGGTGATTGCGCTGATCCAGAACGAATTTCCACTCGCAGCGATTGACGCCAGCTATGCAGGCGAAGTGGCTGCACGCTGGCGTTATCTTGATGGCGCGGGCGAAATCGGCGTCATCTCGTCAGTCACGCAGGCATTTTGCAGCAGTTGCACACGTGCCCGGCTATCCACTGAAGGCAAGCTGTACACCTGCCTGTTTGCACAGCAGGGGCATGATCTGCGTGGCCTGCTGCGTAGCGAAAAAAGTGATGATGACTTATCCCGCGAAATTGCTGGTGTTTGGCACACGCGTAGCGACAATTATTCTGAAATACGCACAGAAGAAACAGAAAAAATTGAAAAAATTGAAATGTCGTATATTGGCGGATGAGCCGATTCCGATTCTGAAATTTGATGGCGCTTGGTAATTTTAATCAACTAAAAAAAGGAGATTTTCCGTGCATAAACTTTCCCGGCTATTCACTGCCTTAATCGCTTCATCTGCTCTCTCAAGCGCTGCGCTGCTGCCGATGAGCCCTGCCCATGCCGCTGCGCCCATGGTGCATGCACAAGTGCCAGGCTATTACCGTTTGATGGTCGGCTCAATTGAAGTCACTGCCTTGTTTGACGGCGCCATGCAACTGGATAAAGGCCTGTTGCAACATGCCGACGAAAAAACGCTTAACCGCGCGCTGGATCGCCTGTTTGTCGGCAACCCTAAAATGAATACCGCCGTGAATGCCTATCTCATCAATACGGGCAAGCACCTGGTGCTGGTTGATGCAGGTGCTGCGGGCTTATTTGGCCCCACCTTGGGCAATCTGCTGCAGAACATGAAAGCGGCTGGTTATCAACCGGAACAGGTTGATCGCATCATCATTACGCATTTACACGCGGATCATGTAGGCGGCCTCAATGATGCCGAGGGCAAGCCTGTGTTTCCGCAAGCGGATGTGTATGTGTCCAAAGCAGAAAATGACTTCTGGCTGTCAAAGGAAATTGCAGCCGGCGCACCCAAGGAAATGCAGCCTTTTTTCAAAATGGCACAAGATAGCGCAGCCCCCTACCAGGCCAGTGGGCACTGGAAAACGCTGGCTGGCGATGGCACGGGTGAAGTCGTCCCCGGCATTCAGGCTGTCAATGCTTCTGGCCACACGCCAGGCCACAGGGTTTACGTCGTCGAATCTCAAGGACAGAAATTCTTCATCACGGGCGACTTGCTCCACGCACACGCCATTCAGTTTGCCCATCCTGAGGTCGCCATTCAATTCGATACCGACCAGAAAAAGGCCGTTGCCACACGCCGTGAAATCCTCAAGCGCGTAGCCAGCGAAAAGTCCCTCATGGCGGGCGCCCACTTGCCTTTCCCCGGCATTGGCCACGTCACCCCCGAAGGCAAAGGCAGCTATCGCTGGGTGCCTGTTGAGTTCACGCCATTGTCACCAGCAACGCCCGCAGCTCAATGATGGATTGATCAAGAAAGCCAACCACCCATCAAAAGCCAGACTGATCGTCTGGCTTTTCCACGTCACCAATCAATCGTTTAGCTCGCCAACGGGAAAGTTAACTTCAATCTCGATACCATCCGGATCAGTGATGAGCAGTTGAACCACCCCGTAATCTGCCAAGGTTCTTTGGACATAGTGCGCCTTAGCTGCTTTCACGCGTGCAAGAAACTCCTTGAATCCTGTGGCATTGAACGCCACGTGCTCCATATT
>SCUZ01000003.1 GCA_004322535.1 Rugosibacter sp. | reverse complement strand
CGGGCCATTGACGACGACCCGGTTTTCCAGATCACTGAGTAACTGACGCAGTTTGTCTTGCTTGAGTGCGTCGGCAGATAAAGGCGCGTTCATGGTGTGTCTCCTCTCAGGGGGTTAGTTCAAAAGCCGTGATACGGTCACTGGCAGTGCGCAATGTGACTCTTTTAATCCGACAAAGTATAACTTATTGCCAACCGGCGCGCCTATTTTCAGCCACAGCAAGCACCTGCTCTTCTGGCTCTGCATTCAAATCCCGATGTTTCAACCGCGGTTTAACGATCCAGTTCTCCCAGACAAAAGGCACGAATGAGGCAGCAAAACAAAGCACAATACTGCGCATCTGCAGTACATCGGGTGCAGGCTGCAAGTATTCATACCTTTTATCCGGATCAAGATGGTGTTCCGAATGATTTGAAATTTCAAGGTCATGGCACGACTAAAAGCCTTGCGATGATTCCAGGAGGTCTCGGCGCAATCGCTGTGCCCGGTTTGCGTATCAAGTCATAGTGCTGAGTGTAGTTAAATCCGCCAAAAATCAACCAGGCCAAAAGCCATATCATGAAGAAATAGGGTATTCCGCGCAGACCTGCAAAATAGATAAACCCACTGAACCAGGCGGTGAGCATCCAAAACGACTCAAAAATTCGACCACGCCACCACAAAATACGGTGTCTCAACTTGGCGAGTCGTGCGCGCTCGATGCCCACTGCCGTTCGCAGACTTTTATAAAGAGAGGGATAAACAAAGCTGTAAATCGTCTGCCCTCGCCTTGGGGTATCGTGATCCTGCACAGTTCCCACCTCAATGTGATGGCCATGAATATGGTAAATATCATGCATGGGCAAACCCAAGATTGTCGAATAAATCCGCGCACACAACTGGGCCATCCGGTTTTTACGATACGAGAGTTCATGCGCGGCAAGCAGAGCACCCAGGATGGTCAAAAAAGCAACTGAACCCAGTAGACTAGACGCTGTTGCTTGAAGTAATGCATGCAAATACCTTAGCCCTTTCAGGCCGATCTTTCGATCTCATTTTTAACAATGCGTTGCATGCACCGCGCCCATTCTTCGAGGATATTGACGTACAAGCCCTCATCCGCACCATGCGTACTGCTCATTTGCGCATCTATACCCAACTGAGTGCCTTGCTCATTCGTCTCTTTAAGCCAGCGCGAACGTCCTCGAGAAAACTCACTCCAGGGTGCCGCTTTAGCCTGATAACCAATCTGGCAATTGCGAAACTCGGCAATATCGTCGGGCGTGGCCATGCCACTGGCATTGAAAAAATCTTCGTATTGCCGCAACCGATGCTCGCGGCTTGTCGGGCTTTCCCCTTTGGGCGCAATACAATATGTTGTTACTTCTGTACGATCCACTGCCAGCGGACGAAAAACACGAATCTGGGTACTGGCCTGATCCATCAGGAACACATTGGGCATAATCAGCAAATTGCGTGTTTTTTCGATCATCCACTGCGTACGCAGGGTACCGTGGCGCTCAAGGTGCCCTTCAAGTAACTCATAACCCGGCCTGACCTGAGGATTCGGATAATTAAAATAGATCACCCCGTGGCCATGCTTGAAAGCAAAAAAACCACTCCCATTCATGATGCCGCTAGGATTGACGGTCTTGGTCGTGTTGCCCGAAAGCCCTTTGGCACGTCGGCCCACCGTCATGAAATAGTTGGCATGGGTAGTGGGCAGATGATAGCCATCCAAGCCATTCTCGGCCTGCAATTTCCAGTTGCCATGGTAGATGTAGGTCGTCTCGCCGGGCAGCACTTCAAGTTCGCCCGTCGGCGATTGATCGACCAGCAGGTCAATAAAGGTG
>SCUZ01000016.1 GCA_004322535.1 Rugosibacter sp. | reverse complement strand
GACCCCGCGCGCGATGCACGCGACGCGCACCCCGACTGGTTCCCTGATCCATCCTCGGTAGTCCAGGTCTATCCCGATGCCGATCCCACGGCCGATGCGCTGCTGTTCCAGCTCTGGCGCTTCCCCGGCCGCAAACACCTGATGCACGACGGCAAGCGCCTGCTGCTGACCAGTCGGCTCGTCAATCGCATATTGCGCATGGCGATATCTCCAGCCCTGGAAGACGGCATGGCTTACGCCTATGCCGTCCGCGCCGGTTATCAGCTCCGCGAGCGCTGGCGCGCAATCGAAGCCGAGCTGGCGTTGCTCGACGCCGCCAAAGCGCACGGCATCGCGATCGCCACGGGCCGACCAGGCCGCGCGGCTATGCTCCACATGCGCACCTTGCAGGCGCTCGACGGCACGCTGGCAGGTGCCTCTCAGCGCGGCGTGGCCGAAGTTTTGTTCGGCATCACCACCGTTGCCGAGCGCTGGTACGAGGACAGCGATCTGCGCGCCCAGGTTCGTCGCCTCATCCGGCGCGGGCAGACGCTCATGGGAGGCGAATACCGCCGCCTACTGCAACCCGGCAGCGCAGCACAGGGACGTTAGCAGGAACGCGCAAAACGTCCCTGCGCAACACGCCTAGCTTTCCCGAAACTGCTTCCATCCGGCGGCGATTGCTTCGTCGGCGATCTTGACCGATGGAGGCACATGCCATGAGACCCGCACCGTTACGGCCGCACTACGTACCCTCAGCCGCACCCGCTGCCACCCAGCAGCCTGCTCAATCCGCGCAGCCAGCGCGTTACCTGACCAACGACGAAGCCGCCGCATTCCTGCGGCTGTCCCCGCGCACGCTGGAAAAGCAGCGCGTCATCGGCGGCGGGCCGCGCTTTCGCAAATTCGGCCGGCGCGTGATGTACGCCGTCGCCGACCTCGAAGCCTGGGCCGACGCGCGCAGCTTCGAGATGACCTCTGATCCCGAATACGCCGCCCGCCATTCTGGCGTGCGCTGATCGGCGATGAACACCGTCACTGATGGCCATCGGGCACCTCAGTCACGATCGGCAGCGCGAGCAGCTCGAACTGTTCCATGCTTTTTCGGGCGCACTGCCAGCACGCGATGCGCAAGACCTGATGGCGTATCCGTTCTTCTCGCTGGCCAAGAGCAAGCGCACGGCGCCGATCGATTTTCGCACCAGCAGCGTGACGGTGCGGGTCGAGGGCACGGCCGAGCATGGCCTGGCGACCATCTGGGATGCCGACATCCTGATCTGGGCCGCCAGCCAGATCGTCGAGGCGCGCGATGCGGGGATTCGTTCGTCGCGGCTGATGGCCGCTACACCTTACGAGATCCTGCGCTTCATCGGCCGCGGCACGTCGCTGCGCGACTACCAGCGCCTCAAGGCGGCGCTGGATCGCTTGCAGTCCACCAGCGTAGCCACGTCGATCCGCCAGCACAATGCGCGGCGCCTGCACCGCTTCTCATGGATCAACGAGTGGAAGGAGCGCGCGGACGGCCAGGGCCGACCGCTGGGCATCGAGCTGATCCTGCCGGACTGGTTCTACGCCGGTGTGCTCGAAGAGAGCCTGGTATTGACCATCGACGCCAACTACTTCCGCCTGACCGGCGGCATCGAGCGCTGGCTGTACCGCCTGGTGCGCAAGCACGGCGGCTGGCAGCGCGACGGCTGGCGCTTCGATTTTCCTCATCTGCACCGCAAGTCCGGCAGTCTGGCGCGCTTCACCGACTTCGCCTACGACCTGCGTTGCATCGTGGCGCGGCAACCCTTGCCGGGCTACACGCTCGCCATCTTGCGGCCGAGGCATGGGCCGGAAGTGTTGACCTTCCGCGCCATGCCGTCCACGGCACCACTGCGACCCGGTGGCAGCTTTGGTGCCGGTGCAGTGCCTGTGGAAAAGCGGTGAATCCGCTCGTGCTATCGGGAGTAGAAATCCTCGTGCTATCAGGCGTAGCGCTATCGTGCTATCGGGAGTACGAACAGGCCGCAAAGTATTGTGTGGCGCGGGTCTCGGCGTCTCTTAACTTAGGTTCTAACTTTGAATCTATAAAACTAACAATAAGAAGAGCCCCCGCGCTGTGGATAAGTCGGCGAGCAGGAGGCAGCGCATCATGATCATCGCGCTGCTCAACCAGAAAGGCGGGGTCGGCAAGACCACCCTCGCCACCCACATTGCGGGCGAGCTGGCGCTGCAAGGTAGCTCAGTGATCCTGCTCGATGCCGATCCCCAAGGTTCGGCACTCGATTGGACACAGCGTCGTAGCCAGAATGGTTTGCCAAGATTGTTCAGCGCTGTAGGTCTGGCAAGGGAAACCTTGCATCAGGAAGCGCCAGAACTCGCCAGTCGCTGCGATCACATCGTCATCGATGGCCCACCCCGAATTGCCGCCCTTGCGCGCTCCGCGCTGCTCGCAGCGGACCTGGTACTGATTCCGGTACAGCCCAGTCCCTACGACGTGTGGGCCAGCGCCGAGATGGTGTCGCTGATTCGCGAAGCGCAGGTGTTCCGGCCAGCGCTGCGCGCGGTCTTCATCATCAACCGACGCGTCAGCACCACGGTGATCGGACGCGAGGCGCGCAGTGCGCTCGCCGATCAACCGCTGCCATCGCTGTTGTCGGAGGTTCGCCAGCGCATCGTGTTCGCTGACAGCGTGGCCAGGGGTCAACTCGCCCGCGAACTCGACGCAGACAGCAATGCCGCGCGCGAGATCGCGGCGCTCACCGATGAAGTGTTGAGGATGGTGCCATGAAGAATGGGAAACGTGTTGCCATCGGTGCGCGTCCACCTGCCAATCCACACGCTGATGCCTGGGTGCGCCAGGGTGATGGTGCAGACATCGGAAAAACCGATCTCTACACCGCCCGGTTGACCCTCGACGTGACGCCGGCGCTGCGCGCCCGCATCAAAATTGAAGCCTTCACACGTGGCATCACGGTCGCCGAGATGCTGCGTGCGCTGCTGGAACATGAATTCCCGGAGAAGCAGCCATGAGCGCGCTGCCGCAGGCGGCCAGCAACGCACCACCAATACCACGTCCCGTGCTATCGAGCGTCAACAGCGGCACGCCGCTGACACATGTGTCGCTGGCGTTTGTCGCACAGCGGATCAACCTCTATCTGCGTTTCGGCCATCCAGTGCACGAACTGCGCTTGGATCGCTGGCGCCGCTGCGCGGCGTTCCTTCCTGCTGCGATGTTCTGCCGCGTGCGCTGGGAGTCCAACGACTACGGCACGACGCGCTGGCAACTCATGGTTTTGCAGGCATGCACGCCGCTTGATGCGGTACAGCGCATCGCCGGGATTCAGCCGGGCGCGCGCCTATTGCTGTGCGCCGAGGGCGAGCGGCGGGTGCAATCGGTCTTGCCACAGATCGACGCCATCGAAGCGCTCGGTATCGATCCGGCAGCGGTGTCGCCCGCGTACTGGCGCACGTTGGGCAACCGGCTATCTGCGCGCCTGCCACTACCGATCTACACCCCCGAACGGCATGCCGCTTACCTCGCGGGCGAGGTGTTGCGATGAACACCCGCATCCATCGCTGGGGCGTCGTACTGTTCACCATCCTTGGGATCGCTGCGCTAACTTGGCCGTCTGACCATACGCCCGTTGCGCGGATCGTCTACAACCCGAGTGACAGCGTGCCACGCGGCTGGTACCGCATCGGCCCGCCCGACTCGCTGCACGTCGGCAGTATCGTGCTCACCCGACTTCCGGCAGACGCCGCCGCACTGGCTGCGCAGCGTGGCTACCTGCCCGAACGCATCCCATTGCTCAAGCGAATCGGCGCGATGTCACCGCAGCAGGTGTGCATCGAGAAGCACATCGTTCGCATCGATGGCGTGGCGGTTGCCACCGCATTGAAAGCAGATCGACGAGGCCGATTGCTGCCCGTCTGGCAGCAGTGCCGAGCGCTTCGCGACGGCGAGCTGTTCCTGCTCAGTACGACGAATCCGGCGTCGTTTGACAGCCGCTACTTCGGTCCCGTTGCTGTCTCCGCCGTGATCGGCAGCGCGCAGCCCTTATGGACGTGGGGCACGCCATGAACGTGCAGCGCTGCGTACCATTCTTCGTGCAGTCTCGCTGCACATCGTTTGCACCACGGCCTGCGGCTGCGGTGCTTCACCCGTGCAGACAATCGCAGCCTGACCGTCTGGGCCGGTCGCGTCAGCGATCGGAAAAGACGGAGGGCAAGATAAAAGGACGCGGCACTTCGTCGCGTCGAAGGCCTTGTCTGCACGTGGGTTGGCGCGGCACGCGCTTCATGCGGTGCTGTGCCGTATGCGGCGCGAAGTCCGCGCCCGCATTGGTCTATCAACGTGCTTCGCTCGCTGGGCTTGGCAGTGCTACGCTGGAGTTCATTCCATGAGTAGTCGTGACGATGACCGTTTCCGCGTGCGCCCCGGCGCACCCAAGAGCCGTCAGCAGAAGTTCGTTTCACAGGTTTTAAAGGAGGTCAGCAAGGCTGGCGGCAAGTCGGTGCGCAAGTCGGGAGCGCGGCCTGGCGCACGCCTTGGGCGGGGGCATGTGGCCGCCCGTTTTACAGGACACACTGCGCAGCCAGGATCGCGGCGCGTCACCATCAAGACCCGGCTGGTGAACCTCAAGCAGGCCGGGCCTCGCTCGACCACCACGCATCTGCGCTACATCGAGCGCGAGGGCGTGGGTCGCGATGGCGAACCGGGCCAGGCCTATGGACCCACAACGGACAACGCCGACCTGGTCGCCTTCGAGGAACGCGGACGGGAGGATCGGCACCAGTTCCGCTTCATTGTCTCGCCCGAGGACGCCGAGCAGCTCGACGACCTGCGCCGCTACACCCGCCACCTGATGAGCCGCATGGAAACCGATCTGGGGACGAGCCTGGACTGGGTGGCGGTGAACCACTGGAACACGGACAACCCGCATACCCACGTCGTGTTGCGCGGCAAGGACGGCACCAGCAAGGACTTGATCATTTCCCGCGACTACATCGCGCAAGGCATGCGCGAGCGCGCCGCCGAACTGGCGACCGAATGGCTGGGGCCGCGCACTGATCTGGAGATCCAGCAGAGCCTGCGGCGGGAGGTCGATCAGGAGCGCTGGACCAGCCTGGACCGCACGCTGCAACGCGAAGCGCAAGGTGGGTTGGTCCACATCAATCAACCCACCGAAGACCCCAAGCGCAGGCAGCAGCGCGTGCTATTGATCGGGCGACTGCAACGCTTGCAGCACATGGGACTGGCGCACGAGTCATCGCCCGGCGTGTGGGCCGTCCAAGCCGATGCAGAACAAGTTTTGCGGACGATGGGTGAACGTGGCGACATCGTGCGCACGATGCAGCGGGCCATGAGTGGCATGCCGCGCGACCTGCTGGTGTTCGCGCCCGGCGAGAACGCACAGCATGTGGTCGGCCGGGTGGCCGCCAAGGGCATGGCGGACGAATTGCAGGACCACGGCTATCTCGTGGTCGATGGCACCGACGGCAAAGCGCACTACGTCGCGCTCGGCGCCAAGGTCGAGCTAGAGCGGTACCCGGTCGGCGCCGTGGTCGAAGCCCGTGGTTCGGCCAATGTCCGCGCCGCCGACAAGAACGTCGCCGCGCTCGCAGTCGATGGCCTGTATCGCACCGACCATCACCTGGCGCTGGCCAAGGCGCAGACCACACCCGAGCGTGATCCCAAAGAGGTGGTAGACGCCCATGTGCGCCGCCTGGAAGCGCTGCGCCGAGCGGGCATCGTGGAGCGAGTGGCCGACGACGTCTGGCGCGTCCCGACGGACCTTCCCGAGCGAGGTCGCCGATACGATGCGCAGCGGCTGGACGGTGTGGCAGTCGAACTGCGTTCGCACCTGCCCATCGAGCGACAAACGCGAGTCATCGGCGCGACGTGGCTGGACCAGCAGTTGATCGGCGGCGCCGGCGGTATCGCCAACAACGGTTTCGGCGGCGACGTGCGCGAGGCACTGCGGCAGCGGTCGGATTTCCTGATCGAACAGGGGTTGGCTGAGCGGCGCGGACAACGCGTGATCCTGGCGCGCAATCTGTTGGGGACGCTGCGTGGGCGCGAGATTGACGCGACAGCCAAGACCATCGCTGCGCAAACTGGCTTGGTGCACCGCACCGTAGCCGACGGCGAGCGCATAACCGGCACCTACCGTCGCAGCGTGCAACTCGCCAGCGGACGCTTTGCGATACTCGATGACGGCATGGGGTTCAGCCTGGTGCCATGGAAACCCTTGATCGAACAGCGGTTGGGACAAACCATGACTGCTGTAGTACGTGGCAGTAGCGTGTCCTGGGTACTCGGACGACAGCGCGGGCCATCCGTTGGGTAGGTTGTTGAGGAATTAATTGCCGTAATGGTATCCCCCCCATAAAAACAAGAGCGCGCTCAAACCCTAAATACAAAATTTTCCGGAGAAAATTTTTGGTCTTACCCCCGAAAAACGTACTCCATAACTGATGTTCAAATTCAGCAATTGGAGAGAAAAGGTGGGCAAGAGAAAAGACGGACAGGCCAGAGGCAAATACACTCCGGAATTCAAGCTTGAGGTGGTGCGACTGATCCGGGGCGGACAGGCCGTGCCCGTACGGCCAAGATTTTGGGTGTGCGCCACAGCGCGTCTTGTCGACGCTGTCGCTGGGTTTTGGTAGCGGGGTAGATGGCGAGACGAAACCATTGCTTCCCTGTGAATCCCTGTTGCCTTGAGCAATCCGCAAATGGAAGCCTTGGCTCTAATCTGCCGGGCATCCACGCCAAGCGCCCGGTGGCGATTCATTACTACTCACGAACGTGTCATCGTGCCATTCGCATTGGTCGATACAGGTTTGCGCTTGCACGTTCTAGCATTTGATCGGGAGTCCGGCGAGTTGCGCGACTTTTTCGTCACTCGGATTGGGCAACCGATTTTAATCAATGAAGAACCTCAGTCGCATGAACGACCGGACAACGACATTCAGGGGACGCGAATAGTTGAGCTGAATCTGGTTCCTCATCCCCGCCTCGGTCGGTCTGAAATTAGGATGGCTCGACGGATGCGTGTCCGTGCTGCGGTTACGGGCTACATGCTGCTGCGCTGGAGCGTTAATGTCTCGCCGAATCACAGTCTCAAAGAAGAACAGTACCAGCTATGGCTAGTGATCCACTGGCCTTGTATGATGTGAAAAACGCAAAGCTCGCGCCGGGGTATCGCCCCCCCTGCACGTAGACATCACGGAAATAGAAAGGCACAATCAATGGGGTAGAACGATACGAACAATAATAGCTGCAACCTCGGCTTCGAGGCCAAGATGTTCAAAGCAGCCGACAATCTACTCGGCAATATGGAGCCGTCCGACTACAAGCATGTCGCGCTGCTGGCAGGTGATCCGCAGGCAGCTAAGGACTAGGACGAATACCTCGCTGACAACGTGTTCTAGGTGCCGAAGGACGCGCGCTGGTCGCACCTGCAAGCCAACGCCAGCTGCCGACCATCGGCACGCTGATCAATGACGCCATGCGCGCCATCGAAAAGGACAGCGAGTCGCTCAAGGGTGTGCTGCAATGCAAAACGCAGGGAGTAGTGAAGCAGAAATGGGCTTTAACAACACGCTAAAGTCCCTTCCGAATTTCGATCAGCATCGAACGGCAAACCATCGCCGCAACCTTCAAATAATCCGTAGTGACGACTAAAATCGCCGATGAAATCGAAATGCGATACAAAGCGCGTGTCCTGTAGCATCCGCCACGTGTTGCCACATACTGGAAAACCACGGCCCGTTTCGATGTCATGGTGTTTGTCGAGCACGAAACGGTCAGCTTGTTCAGGGATGCTGCCTCGATAAACGACAACCTGACCATAGTCTTCGCATGCAGTCTCCAAATCATCGATCTTAAATAATCGGTAGCTGGCTGAGAAAAAGCGCAAATTGCCAACCCGCAGCGCCAGTTCAGCATCGGTGATCGTCAACGGTTTGTCCGTGACTAAACGTGGATCGGCAAATCCTTGTCGCGTAGCTATGCGCAGAAAGTCATTCCAATACAGCGCACCGCCCAAGCATTCTCCATAAAGCACTGGATCATTACGCACCACATCCGGTACACGTCGGTCTGCGTAAACGTCAGAAAAATAGAATTCGCCGCCAGGTTTTAGCAGGCGATGTATGCCACGTAACACAGCATCTTTATCGGGTGACAGATTGACCACACAGTTGGAAACAATGACATCAAAACCGCCTGGTACAAGATCGAGTTCATCTAGGCGTTCGATATAGCCGTGGAGGAAACGCACATTGGAAAAACCGAAGGCGTCCGCATGAAAAGCTCGGTGTTTTTCGGCAACGGCCAGTTGCTCGTCGGTCATGTCGATACCTACCACTTCGCCCGTTGGGCCGACCAACTGTGCGAGTGCGTAAATATCACGTCCTGAACCACAACCGAGATCAAGCACACGACAGCCCTCCAGTAGGGGTGGGCAAACCAAACCGCAGCCGTAATAGCGCGAAAGAACCTCCGGGTGAATGCGTGCGAGCAGTGGTTTTAACCATCCCGGAATTTGGCTTATATCGCAACAGGCACTGGTTTTTAGGTCGTCAGAATGTTGCAATTGGCGGCCATAATAATCTTGAACGATATCGTGCATGGTCAATGTCCAGGTATTTGAAGAGAGTTGTAGTTCTGTCGTTGAAATAGCCGCTGTTGTTACACTTTGGGTCGGATATCCTGCGATCCACATAGCCACTTACGGCTTCGTTGGTCGCGTTGCATCAGCTGCCAAAAGACACGGGGTGTTGTGCTAACCACACGTAAAACATAAATGCTGATCGGGTTGGTCACCACTTCCAACCTCTGATTGCACATGATGATCTTCTTGCCAGTCTTTTGGCAGCCATTTCAAGTCGGCATGTTCATCAATGTCATGCAACATAGAATGACTCTGCACAGACCAGCCCAAATGCCCGAAACGGCATAGCGTTTCAAAGGCGACGGTATCGGTACTCCACGCCATACCCTCAAATAGAGACGGGTGGAAATGATTGAGGCCAAGCAGCGCATAACCGCCATCAGCCGTGGGAAACAGCGCAGCATCCGTGTGCTGTAATGCATAGGCAGCCTGTTGTAATTCAGCTACGTCGAGTTCCGGGCAGTCGGAACCGATCAGCAAGATGGATTCGCCGCTTTCGATCACGCGCTTGGCAGCTCGTGCCAGACGTACACCTAAAGCCCCATTGCCCTGATCCGACCAATGCACCGCATTGTGTACTTCACTGGCTATAGCAAGCGTCTGCCACACGGGGTTCAACACGCAAGGCGTCACACATAGTTCCACTGGCCCTACCTCGGCGGCCAAGGCAACCTCCAGCGTACGTATCAACATACGTCGCGCGAGGTCAGCAGCACCTTGGCTGCCTAATGCAGGAATCAAACGCGTCTTGGCGAATCCCGGTTGTGGTGCCTTGGCGAAAATCACGATACGAACAGGTTTCATCGGTAAGCCTGCGCCAATTGGCTCGCCGGAACTCCTCGCCAGTAGTCCCATCTTAGCCGCCACATTAAAAAAATGGTGCGCCAAACACCGTATGTTTCCCAGCGCCGACCTGATGTTGTCACGCAGCGATCAATGCGGGCAGGGCGTGAAAAGCGGCAAAGCCACCGTGATAATTCAATATCCTCCATCAATGGTTGATCCGGAAAGCCACCCACGGCTTCGAATGCCGAGCGTTTTGTGAACATCGCCTGATCGCCAGTAGCAATACCCGATAGACATGAACGCCAGTTCATGAAACATGACACCACGCGCAACATGCGTGACGGTCCCGCAATGCGAACATCGAAACGTCCCCAAGTGTATGCTCCATTGGAGAGCGCTTGATCAATTAAAACCACAGCACCTTCTGGCAACTGCGTATCGGCATGAAGAAACAAAAATACATCACCAGTGGCATGCTTTGCGCCCACATTCATTTGCCGAGCACGGCCTTGGGCTGATTGCAGAACCATGAAGCCTGTCGCCTGCGCAATTTCTGCCGAACTATCTTCACTGCCACCATCAACAATGATGATCTCGCAACCATGGCGCGCCAGCGGTAACAATCCTGCCAGCAAACGAGGGAGTTCACGCACTTCATTCAGAATTGGCACGATGATGGATAGTTTCATGGTTTTCTTTCCGTTTTGGCGTTGAGCTGCCAGTCGTAATCCATGAATTCGATAGCAATGTCACCTGTCATCAAACGATTAGCCATGTTGCTATCTAAACCTAAATCATTTTTGTACAGCGCCAAGAATTTCTCAAGATGATTTGCTTTGCGCCAACCCTTCTCAAAGTCCTCTCGATACCATTTGAAAATACTCGATACGTTGAGTGTGCCTTCGCCGAGTCGATTGCGACCGCGATCCGACAGAAAAGCTTTAGTGGAATCTTCAAGCTGAGCGTCCAGACGCTCAGGCACATAGGCCTCGGCGCGTAAAGCTGGACAGCCAATACTGGCGCAGTTGACGGCGAAGTGGATACGCGGGTCGTTGTAACGATTGGAGCCGCGAATCAGACCCTGCTCAATATCATCCAGTGAACGGGTCTCACCCAACAGGGGAATAAATCGCTTTTCCCATGGCGTTTTCAGAAACGAACCCAGATCCTTGATTGATGCCACATTGGGATACGCGGGTAAGATCAATTCCACAGTCCATGCGTTATAAGCGTTGATGAGAAATGCCAGTTGTTCGGATTTACCCCACCGGTCAAAATCCATACGTGTGACACTTGATAAAAGAGAAAGATATTGTTTAAGCTGACTGCGATCCATCTTAAAGCCTGCATAATCAACTTGTGTAACTTGCCCATCCCGCAGAGGAATGACATGCTTTTTGAGTAGAGCATCCCAGACTGAATGATCAATAGCTGCCTGCGCTGGCATGCAGAACAAGGCATTTTGCAACGCCAGAAGAATTATCAAGATCAGTTTTTTCATGTTAACCCCGCTTCCATGCGTGATAGCGCGCCAACCATAGCAACACCCGTTGCGGCGCATGGGCACGCTTCCATTCACCAGCGGCATATTTGTTTGCTTCGGCCAGCGTTGGGTAAGTGTGAATCGTGCCGAGAATTTTGTTCAGACCCAACCCATGCTTCATTGCCAGCACAAATTCAGCAAGTAGATCGCCCGCGTGCTCGCCAACGATAGTTACCCCTAGGATGCGGTCCTTGCCGGGCTCGGTGAGCACTTTGACAAAGCCATGTACTGTGCCATCGGCTATGGCGCGATCCAGGTCATCAATTCCATAACGTGTGACTTCATGAGCGACCCCCTTTTCTTTGGCATCCTGTTCGTTGAGGCCAACACGCGCGACTTCCGGGTCAATGAAGGTAGCCGAAGGCACCACTGAATAATCCACCTTGAATTTCTTGAAGTCACCAAACAGCGCGTTAACTGCGGCATACCAGGCTTGGTGTGCCGCAGTATGGGTAAACTGATAGGGTCCAGCCACGTCACCGGCAGCAAAAATATTTGGATACAGCGTTTCCAGATATTCGTTGGTCACCACCGTGCGCTGAGTTTCGATACCTAGCTCCTCCAGGCCATACCCGGTCAAGCGGGCAACGCGACCCACCGAACACAACAAGGCATCAAACTCGATGCGCTTTTCTCCATTCGTGCTCGTTACAACAATGAATTTGCGTTCCTGTCCATCTATCCATTCGCGCTCGCAGCGCAATGCCTTATGTCCAGTGAGCACCTCAATCCCATCATGCGCAAGCGAATCCCGCGCCAATGCAGAGACTTCCTCGTCTTCGCGGATCATGATGCGCGATGCCATCTCGATCTGCGTGACCCGCGAACCCAGACGAGCAAAGCTCTGCGCTAACTCACAACCAATCGGCCCGCCGCCCAATACCACCAACAGGGCTGGAGGAGCGTCCAGCTTGGCGAACTCATCCCACAAGGTATCGCTGGTGACATAGCCAACCTCTTCCAGACCAGGCAGCGGCGGCACGAATGGCCTTGCCCCTGCAGCGATCACAATGCTGCGCGTAGTCAGCCGCTGAGTGCCACCGTTACCCAGCGTGACCTCTACCGTCCAGGGGTCAAGAATCCGGGCAACACCCTCAAGCACTTCCACACCCAGGCTGGTATAGCGTTCAATGCTGTCATGCGGTTCAACGGCGCGGATAACCTCATGCACTCTGGCCATCACCTGGCGGAAACTGAATGCAGGTTCGTTAGCCGCAAGGCCATAATGGTCTGCGTGGCGCATGTTATGCGCCAGACGTGCCGACTTGATTAGCGCCTTGCTTGGGACGCAGCCATAGTTCAAGCAATCTCCGCCCATCTTGTGGGCCTCGACCAGCGTGACTTTGGCTTTCACCGCAGCGGCAATGTAAGCCGTCACCAAACCCGCAGCGCCAGCACCTATCACCACCAGATTCCGGTCAAACTGTTTAGGCTTCTGCCATTTGGCGTACACGCGACGGCGTTGCACGAAACCCAAAATTCGCTTGGCTAACATCGGAAATATTCCCAGTAGAGCAAACGAAATCAAAAGACCCGGTGAAACGATGCCGGACAAGCCGGATAGTTTGGCCAATTGCGTGCCGGCATTCACATAAACAATGGTGCCAGCGAACATGCCAACCTGGCTGACCCAGTAAAACGTGCGGGTCGGAATAGTCGTTAGTCCCATCAGCAGGTTGACGATAAAAAATGGAAATAGCGGCACCAGGCGCAGTGTGAATAAATAAAATGCGCCATCCTTGGCCATGCCTTCATTAATAGCCTGCAGGCGATTGCCGAAGCGTTGCTGAATGGCATCCCGTAACAAATAACGTGAAGTGATAAAGGCCAAAGTAGCGCCAACACTGGAGGCAAACGACACGATGAGTACGCCCCACCACAGGCCAAACAAGGCACCCGCCGCGAGCGTCATCACTATGGCTCCAGGCAAGGAAAGTGCTGCAGCCAGAACATACAGCGCAAAGAAGCTGAGACTAACAAAAACCGGCGAGGCCGCTCGCCATGTTTCGAATTGCCCCAAGCTGGCCTTAAGGCCAGCAAGCGATAAATAGTGATTCAGATCCAGCGCAAAAAAAGCCAGTACCAAACACGTAGCCGCGACAACAATCGCAGATTTTTTCATGCTGAGGCGCCTTCACCCAGCGAGCCACCACAACTACTGCCTTGTCCTGCCGTACACCCGTAACAATGATCAGCGACACGAATGGGCAAGTCGGCTAAGTCTGTGGTCAGCAACCCGCGAAGATGAGGCCGCCCCATGCCCATGCCCTTTGCCATGCGCGTATTAGGTAACGCTAATCCTAACTGCTGATTGAAGTCGCAGTCATAGAGATAGCCTTGCCAATCCACACTGACCAAGCTGCGGCACATCACTTTGGCGAGATTGGCGGCGGCAAAATTCTCTTTCAACAAGCGCATGTAACCGTTGAACTGCCCCTTGGAAATCAACGTGGAGCCAAACCGCTGAATAGGCATATTGGCCAGCGCGAACAACTCATTGAACACAACACCGAAGTGCTCAAACAACTCACGCTTGTAGTCGGCCTGCAGTACCGCCTGATTGGGTGGCAACGATGCACCCTGAGGGTTGTAGACGAGGTTGAGCGTTAGCCCGGAGCCCTGCTGCCCATAGCCCAATGAATTAAGCTTTTGCAACGCAGTGATGCTCTTGTCGAACACGCCTTTACCGCGCTGCTTGTCCACGTTTTCCAGCGAATAGCATGGCAGTGAGGCAACAATCTCGACCTGCTGCCCTGCTAAAAATTCTGCCAGCTTCTCCTGACCCGGCTCGAACAGGATAGTCAGGTTGCAGCGGTCTATCACCTTGACCCCGAGAGACCTTGCCTCACGCACCAGTGACCTGAATCCTTCGTGTAATTCTGGTGCCCCTCCCGTCAGATCCAGCACGCTGATGCCCTGCGCTTTGAGAACCGCGGAAATCAGCGCCAAGGTCTCGCCATCCATCATCTCAGTACGATTAGGACCCGCATTAACGTGGCAATGCACGCAGGACTGATTACAGCGATAACCCAGATTGACTTGCAGCGTCGTCAGTTGGTGACGGCGCAAGGCCGGAAATTCAGTTGTCTGAAGCAAGGGGAGCGTGGCGTGCATGATAGTCCTCGACAATTACAATAATAAAATCGCAGCCTCTCAATACAAGCCGAATTGCAAAGAGACATCTTGTAACTACAAGTCGCAGCTAGCCTTCAGTTATTACAATCAGCGGCAAATCTTTACCAAAATTCATACTGAATCGTGCTGTGGGGTGGCTTCATTTTTTAGCCTATCAGATGTAACAAGGCTACCCGCTCTGGCGACTACGTAATTAGCAACC
The DNA here is from genome assembly GCA_004322535.1 of Rugosibacter sp. Lineage (GTDB taxonomy): Bacteria > Pseudomonadota > Gammaproteobacteria > Burkholderiales > Rhodocyclaceae > Rugosibacter. Next base: position 61,663 of record SCUZ01000016.1, on the reverse strand, counting down.
AGTCAAAACAAAGAGATTAGCTCGCTTTGCAGTCGCTATAAGAGTAAGAGAACAGAAAGAACCTATCGGAGCAAGCCTGCTCCAATCTATAGAGGAGATTTTCATGCATAAAAATACCGCCGCCTCACTCGCGCTTGCATTAGGTGCAGCTTTTACTATTGCCGCTACACCAACGGCTGCTATTGCTGCTAGCAATAGCAGCCAGGAGAAATGCTACGGCGTCGCTCTCAAAGGTAAAAATGACTGTCAAGCGGGTGCAGGCACCACTTGTGCCGGTACCTCGAAAAGTGATTATCAGAGTAATGCTTGGTCGTTGGTCCCCAAAGGTACTTGTATAAAGACTGTATCCAAGACATCTTCAACCGGCTATGGCCGCCTTAAAGCATTTAAAACAAAAAAATCCTGACCGACCGCATTAATTTACTTGTTTTTAGGATGTCAATTTTTACTTACCACACAATGAGTTATTCCTAAATAGCCGCTTTACTACTCTCTCGATGTAATAAACCGGCATCATCCAGCGTCTATGTATCAGCGGATAGTCAAAACACTCAAAATCGAGGCTTTTGTGGCTGATGCTAAGATAAAAATACCCTTCTGGGTAATCCCGTTCTCAAACTGCAAAGGAGATTCACCATGAACAAAAAAATCACCGCTGCTGCACTCGCCATGGCATTGGGCGCGGCTTTCGCCACCGTATCAACTACAGCTGCCGCTGCTGAAATGGGCGGCAAGGAAAAATGCTATGGCGTCGCCCTCAAAGGCAAGAATGATTGCAAAGCAGGCGCCGGCACCACTTGCGCAGGCACATCGAAAGTAGATTATCAAGGTAACGCTTGGTCAATGGTTCCTGCCGGTACTTGTGAGAAAACTGAATCCAAGACTTCTGCAACTGGTTACGGCCAACTCAAAGCGTTCAAAGAAAAGCAGGCTTAATCGCTAGCGTTTCAAGCGGAGCGCCCACGATGCCGACACCCCTCCCCCTTGTGCCGCAACTTCGTGGCGCCTCCGCCCCTACATTAAAAATCCAACTGCCCTCGCGCGCAGGTTTAGGGCTGAAACCAGAACACTTCCAGGAAATCCTCTCAACTTTGCCCGATCTGGGCTTTTTTGAGATTCATGCTGAAAATTACATGGTGGATGGTGGCCCATTCCACTACTATCTAACCCGCATACGCGAACATTATCCACTCTCGATTCATGGTGTGGGCCTATCCATCGGCGGTGAAGCGCCGCTTGATCTTGCACACATCAACCGGTTGGACAAGCTACTTGATCGCTATGCACCCGCATCTTTTTCGGAGCATTTAGCTTGGTCTAGTCATGGGCATGTGTTTGCAAACGACTTATTGCCCATATCCTACGACCAGCCCACCTTGCAACGTGTCTGCGAACATATCGACCAAGTACAGACACACCTAAAACGGCAGATGCTGCTGGAAAACCCGGCAACCTATGTTGAGTTCGCCACTTCCACAATGGCAGAAACCGACTTCATCAGCGAGGTGATACGCCGCACGGGTTGCGGATTGCTGCTCGACGTCAACAATATCTATGTTTCCTGCATCAATCACCATCGCGACCCCTACGCCTATTTAAGGGCATTACCCCATGCCGCTGTGGGCGAGATACATCTAGCCGGGTTTGCCGAAGATATCGACGCCGCAGGCGATCCGCTTTTAATCGACAGCCACGGCTCGCCTGTCGCGCAGGCGGTCTGGCAACTTTACCAATACGCGCTGGATTGTGTTGGCTCAGTCGCGACATTGATTGAACGCGATAACAACATTCCACCCTTCGACGTCCTGTTAGCTGAAATTCAGCAGGCTGAGCACCTGTTACGCACCTCCGATTCGGCCGTGCCAATCGCACAGGAAACCGCCGCATGAACGCACAATTTTTCGAGGCGCTGTTGGACCCCGGGCTGCTACCCCCCGCAGGACTCACTACCTGGAATAGCTCCGATCCAGCGGCGCGTTTTGCGGTATATCGCAACAATGTCATCGTCTCGCTGATCGACGCGCTGGCAGACACTTATCCAGTGACACAAGCACTTGTTGGAGAGGAGTTCTTCCGCGCGATGGCGCGGCTATTTGTGCGGCAAGAGCCTCCCCGCTCACGGGTACTCGCTTTCTATGGCGAATCGTTTCCAGCCTTTATCGAGACATTTCCACCAGCGGCATCGGTGCCTTACCTGGCCGATATCGCCCGGCTGGAAATGCTGCGGGTGCAGGCCTACCACGCAGCGGATGCTATCGAGTTACCTGCCGATGTAATAGCACAATCAATAGCACGGATTGATGAACTACCAGAACTACGGATTAAGTTCCAACCCTCGGTGGGCATCTTATGTTCGCCTTATGCCGTGGTATCGCTTTGGGCAGCGCATCAAGGCATCACCGATATTTCAACGGTTGATCCTGACGTTCCCGAAAATGCATTAATCCTGCGCCCCCAGCTGGATATCGAGGTAATACGCCTGACGAATGGCGCCAGCAGCTTTATTGCCCTCCTGCTACAGGGGAAAAGTCTTGGGGCAGCACATGAAGCAGCCAGTCTTGCGGCTGACTTCGACCTTACCGACATTTTGGGCTTGCTGATCCAAACGCAAGCCATTTCATCCATGAAAATACACTGATAAACAACGGAGGAAGTAACCATGAATACCACGACCAGCAGCATGTCACCGGTAGCCACGCTAGTACGGCGACTCATTGTGATACTTAGTCACATTCCGGATTCCCTCATCCTGTTTTTGGGGCGATTTTCAATTGCGGCCGTATTCTGGAAGTCAGGACAAACCAAAATTGAGGGATTAGCCATTGACCTGATTAATGGCGAATTCCAACTTGGCTGGCCACATTTATCGGACTCAGCCGTCGAGTTATTTGCAAGCGAGTACAAATTGCCACTCATCCCGCCAGAACTTGCCGCGCCGATGGCCGCTTTCGCCGAACATCTTTTCCCCATTCTGCTGCTCGTGGGATTCGCAACCCGTTTTTCTGCGCTGGCACTGCTCATCATGACCACGACCATCCAGCTATTCGTGTATCCCGATGCTTATCCGACACACGGCGTCTGGGCAACTGTGTTGTTGGTGTTGATCGCCAAGGGGCCTGGCCAAATATCACTGGATCACTGGATTAACCGTCGCTATCAATCGTAGTGACGTGAGATAGCGCAGGCATTCTCGATGGCATCCCTGCTCGGCTGGTTAGGTAATCGACTCGCAAGCTACCTGACCAAAACAATCGAAATTAATAGCACCGGCGTACCAACCGACTCCGATCGATTGCGTACCTGCCTGCAACCGGGAGATGTACTATTGATTGAAGGCAACACCCGTGTCAGCACCGCCATCAAATACCTGACCCAATCAACCTGGTCGCATGCTGCGTTGTTTGTGGGCAATCACCTGCCACAGACAGATGGCAATGCAGGGCATTGTTTCATTGAAGTTGACATGGTAGCCGGCGTGCGCAGCGCGGGGCTTGAGGAATATGCTCATTTGCATACCCGCATTTGCCACCCAGTTAACCTGAGTCAGGCAGACTGCCAGAAGGTCACCGCATTCGCCATCGCCCGCCTGGGAAACCAATATGATCTTCGGAACGTAGTCGATCTTGCACGTTATCTGCTACCTACACCCCCTGTACCCGTAAGGTTTCGACGCCGCATGATCGCACTGGGGAGTGGCGATCCCACGCGTGCCATCTGCTCCACGCTGATTGCTCAAGCCTTTCAGTCGATTCGCTATCCTATTTTGCCTATCGTTGTTGACAGCCGCAACGCCAACCGCGCTGATTGCCCTGATTGCATCGAAGAAATTTTACGGGTTCGCCATCACAGTCTGTTCGCCCCACGAGATTTCGATGTTTCGCCGTACTTTCAGATCATCAAGCCTACGCTTGCGGAAAACTTTGATTACACCGCATTGCGCTGGCATGATCGACCATGATTCGCCTTGATTTTTTAATCTCAGGCCTAAATTTATTTTGAGCCGCAATAAATGATCAGCAGCACATTCGTTTTTTGCATTTCATCGCCGTATCACCAGCGCCGACATTTATCGTTGAGGCCTCCTTGATGCTTCCTATGCCGAACCGTCCTTGTCTTCATTCTTGGCATAGGTGCGCGCGATCTGACGGATCGTATGCATTTGCTGGCCAAAATTACGGCATCCGGTGCACATCATCACATGTAGCTTGAGTGGCAGGCGCTCTCGCAGCACAAGCTCTCGCTCTTGTTGCTCTGACATCAGGCGGGTTGCTTCACGGCAATTCACGATGCTCTCTCCTCATTCAAAAACCACTTATTTTCAAGGCACTCGCGCAAGCGTATGCGTGCACGATGCAACATCACATTGAGGTTGCTGACGGTAATCCCCACCGCCACGCAAATCTCGCTTGAATCAAGCTCGATAAATTCGCGCATCATGAATACACGTCCTTGTTTTTCAGGCAGATTGTCTAAACAAGCTTCAAACACATGCCAAAATTGCCCTTCATGCAAAGCCGCTTCAGGGTTAGCCCATGCCGAAGGCCGCTCATCGGCATGCCAGAATTGCTTTTGATCAAACAGTGCGGAAAAGTCTTCATCCTCTGCATCTTCACGTAACAGGCTACCGACATTTACCATGCGCTGTTTTTGTCGCAAAACATCAGCGATTTTATTTTTCAAAATAGCAAAAACCCAAGTTTTTAACGCCGCTCTTCCGCCGAAAGAATTGGCATTCTTGAGTGCACCAATCAATGCTTCTTGCACAGCGTCTTCAGCCAAATGGCCGTCTGATAATTGCAAAGTGGCAAATTTGAGCATTTGCTTTCTTAAATCCGTCAAAAATACAGGGTCTGTAAGTATGGGATGCTTGTCTGGTGCTGCTTCCCCATGAACGCTGGACAACAGTTTTTTATTCATTGTTTCTCCTGGTGATTTCATTCTTCGCAGCACTGTAACTGGCAACACAGTATGGGGTTAAATAATTAAGACACAGGCGAAACCAGTCGATAGGGTTCTCAGTCCAGATCACGTCGCCTTGGTTGATCAGATTCAACGCAGTACCGACGACTATCGAGACACGTAGCGCGCTTAGTGCGATACGAGGTGAACAGGCAAGTTGTAGCAACTGAAAAAATGAACCCATTTCCTATTTTTTGATGGCGATACGAATCTTTACACTATAGCCGCTGGGGATTCGAAAATCGGTCAACAAAGCGTCGGTCGATCCAATTTTTCCAGTGCCACACCCATCTGCCTCCAGCACTGAAACCACCCCAGGATGCGATGGCATACTTTGGCCCACAGGCCAGCAGATATAGTGACCTGCGCCGCGGCTGGTAAGTCTTCAACGGCTCCCCAGCCTCTACCGCCAACAAGTTTGACGCCAGCATAGGGCCGACATGTACCGCATGGACACCTGAGCGCGCCATGGCAATATCTTGTCGCGAGCAGACATCACCCGCAGCAAAAACATTTGGATGGGAATGGCTAAGGTGGCGCTTATCAACAGCGATGTAACCATATTCATCCAGCATAAGATGGGAGAGCATCAACCATCTAGGGGCACGGGCACCCGTAGCTGCGATGACGCAATCTGCTGGGATTAGGGAGGCATCCGAGAGCATCACCCCTTCTGGCACGCCGGTTCCGCGAAGACCATGCACAGCAATCAGCGCCTTGGCCAAAGCGCCTGCGACGCGGTGTTTTACCCCTGAATCATGCCCGGGCAATAGCCCTGACGCCGAAGTCACCAGATCCACATGCCCAGCAACCCCTGCTTGAGTGAAGGCATAGCGCACTGCCAAAGCAATTTCTACTCCGGCAGCACCACCCCCAACCACAGCCAGCCGATAGCCGTAGTGTGATTTGGCCGCCGCCAGAATTTTTGGCCAGGCATTGAAAAAATGGTCTAGCGGTTTAGCCGGCAAGAGTTTTTCGCCCGTCATCTCAAGCCAGGAAATATCAATCTCGCTGCCCACATCAAGAGACAAGGTGTCATATTCAATATGGCGGCCATCCGATAACGCCACACAGCATCGATCAGCATCCATGCCCACAATATGATTCAGCACCATGCGAACATTCGCTGCCTGCACCAAGGGACGTAAATCAATCTGACATTGCTCACGCGTGTAATGCCCCGCAATCCACCCCGGCAGCATGCCGGAATAAATTTGATGGCTTGAAGGGGTTACTAATACCACCTCCATATCGGTTGGTTTTTCACGCGCCAAGGCACTGAGTACTGAAAGATGGGCATGCCCACCGCCAACCAAAACCAAGCGTTTCATTGGTTCATCTATCCAGAAAAAATGCTGCGAAGCGCTCGCGGCGCCTCGCATTTCGGCAATCGTCTTTGCTGATAATAAGAAAGGTTTCTGACTTTTCAAGTGTCATTGGGGCGTCTTTTCTGTAGGGTTATCACTAAAGCTCAGTCGCAGCAACAAGGTGTGTTATTACACTTTGAACAACCAATGCGCTGTAAGAAGTCAGCCAGTTGATGCGACCATAGGAAATATCAATTCATGGAAGTGCATCCATGCAAAAAGCGCTTATTGGCATTATCGGCGGTAGTGGCCTCTATCAAATGGAGGCACTCCGGCAGCCGACGGAACACCTATTGGATACTCCCTACGGAAAACCTTCCGACGCCATCGTCAGGGGACTTGTCCATGATGTTCCGGTGGCCTTTCTGGCTCGCCATGGACGTGGACATCGGTTGATTCCATCGGAGGTACCTTACCGTGCCAATATCCACGCCATGAAACAAATGGGTGTGCGCTATCTCATTTCCATGTCCGCCGTTGGCTCGTTGCGGGAAGACATTAAACCGCTCGACATGGTGTTGCCCACCCAGTTCATTGACTTGACCCATCGGCGCGACAGCAGTTTCTTTGGCGATGGTGCGGTCGCTCATGTTTCCATGGCACAACCCATCTGCCTGAACCTGGCCGACGTTCTGGGACGCGCTATGGGCAAAACCAGGCAGGACGAGCAGATCAATTTGTACCGGGGCGGCAGTTACGTTTGCATTGAAGGCCCACAATTTTCAACCTTGGCTGAATCTCAGTGGTACCGCAGCATGCGCGCCAGCGTTATCGGCATGACCAATATGCCGGAAGCCAAACTGGCCAGAGAAGCCCAGATCGCCTACGCCACGCTGGCCATGGTGACTGACTACGACTGCTGGCATCCACGAGAAGATGACGTGACAGCAGACATGGCGATGGCCAATCTAATGAAAAACGCTGAGCAGGCACAAAAAATTGCTGCTGCCGCTATCCGGATTCTTGGATTGGAACGTCCGTCGTCCATCGCGCACAACGCATTAGCAAGTGCTCTGATTACCCCTTGGGATGCCATGTCGCCAAAAACCCAGCAACGGCTTGCGGTGCTCTTAGATAAAGCCACTTGATGCCCCAAAAACCAAATTGAGACGCTACAAATTCCAACGTCATCAGTGCTAAGTCATGGCAATGTGAGTTGGGTAGCACTTCGCAGTGCCGTGCTTAGGTGACCGATGTCGCACTCACACCGACTTACTTGAGTTGCCCTACTGAGTGGGATCGCCGATTTGCCCACCACCAAGTAACCAGTGGCACAATGATCCATTGCGCCACTGGTGCCAGTCCCACCTCGACCCATGGCAATACTGGCATCCATACGGAGTACGCCCAATTCCCCTGGGTCAAATTGCTTCGCTCGCTCAGCAAAGTGTAGGTAACGGCAAGGAATATCATCAACACAACTATCCTCGCTTTCGGCCAGTTGGCGTGTCTGCCGGCTCGGTTCAGCATCAGGGCAATGAGCAGCGCCACCGTTCCGATCATAACGTCGCCCAGAGTGCAGTGCGCAACGGCAAAAAGGATCCGCTCCGGGGGCGAAGCCCACAGCGTGTAAAGCGGCAACTGTGCGACCTCCCATACCAGGCTACAGAGGGTCAGTCGCGGCAAGTACCTGCGCAGAACAAACGACCAGGATTCAGGACAAACGTACCAGTGCATGATGGCCTCACGCCGCTAACGCGGAAATGTTGAAGAAATGGATCAGGACCTGGTTGGTCGCCACTTTTCGATCCGATCATTGGCGAAATCAACCGCGAATATCGTTCCGTCGCCCGCTACGGCAATAGCGATGACGTGATCGAACTGTCCCGGCCCGCTGCCTTTGCCGCCAAAGCTCGTCAGGAACGTTCCGTCGCCCCTGAACTTCTGGACGCGATGATTATAGAAATCGGCAGCGAAAATATCTCCCTGCGTCCCGACAGCGATGCCGGTGACCACTCTGAACCAGCCACTGAACGGACCGGGGATGCCAATGGCGAAAGGACCACCCCACTTGTTAACTGGCTTTCCCGCAATGTCGAAGACCTGGATGCGGTTAGCATAGCTGTCAGAGACGTAGAGCATGCCATTGCGGTCGAGCGCGACATCGGTCGGATAGATAAACACACCGGCAGTGTGTCCCTTTTCACCGGTCACACCCCATTGACGCACAAAAGTACCATCCGCCTTAAGCCGCTGAACGCGGTGATTGTAGAAGTCCGGGACTAACAGGTCGCCGTTAGGCGCCACCGTTACTCCACCCGGCGCATTAAACTCCCCGGGACCGCTACCCGATTTTCCGATCAGGTGCCTTGATTGGCCGTCGAGGCTGAAGACCTGAATCCGATCGTTGAAGTACTCGGCCACGTAAAGCTCATCCTTATGAATTGTGAGATTCATCGGGCGGCCGAGTTGGCCTTCACCCTTGCCGGGCGCCCCGAACTGGCGTTTGAAATGGCCGTCAAGGTCGAAGACCTGGATGCGGCCATTGCGGGAATCCGAGACAAACACCTCGTCGTTGGCAATGGCGATTCCGGTTGGATCGTTGAATTGTCCTGGAGCGTTGCCTTTTTCGCCCCACGCGGTCACGAACGTATAGGGCGGCTCCTTGGCCGAAGGCACGAATACCAGCCAGCCGACGGCGATGAGAATCGCCAATACGAAAAAAATATTACGTCCCAGCTTGAACGCCGTTTGAAGTCTCATGGCCCATTCACCTTCAGAAGTTAATGCGGACGCCAGTACTCAAAACGTAATTGTTCTTGAGTGTGGTGCCGTTGAGATGCTGGATAGCAGGAACCTGCACACCGGCCTCGACGATCCATTTCTTGGTGACGTATTGCAGTCCGGGCGTGATGAACAGCGTAGTGCCTCCTGAATTCGGATCGTCTGCTCCGCCGACCCGATCCTTGGCCGAGTAAACGAGATTGGCTTCGAGCACGCCGTAGACAAAGGCGGGAACGCCGTTTCCCAGGCTGCGCGGCCACAGGCGGTACTGGAGCGAGGCGTCAAATTCGGCAACGTTGCCGGCCTGCAAGCCGTTGGCTTCCCGGTTGGCTTTGTAGCTCAACTGGCTGTCAATTTCGAAATCGAGAGTCTGGTAGGTGAACACAGTGCCAGCAAGCGCATCCCATGAGCCGGAACCGGGCTGGACAGGTGGGGGCAGACGTCTTAAACCATCACGGGTATTATCATCGCCGGTTGGCGCCTTCACGCCCAGGAACGGCGCAATGCGAAAGGTTCGTCCGAGTGCGTTGTATTCGTACACGGTATAGCGGCCCAGCAAGGTGAGATCGCCAACGCCCAATCGACGACGGGTGAGACCCTGTCCGCCCATGGTCATATCTAGGCGCTTGTCGAAGTAGGGCAGCATGCCGAATAGCGCGAAGTCTCGGGTTACGCCATAGCCCAGCACAGACACCAGGCCGGTCACTTCCATGTCACGCTTGGCCGATGTGGGATCATCGGCATTCTTCATGAAGACGAACTGCTCGCGCAACACGTAGCCGCTTTCATACACCGGAAGCGCCGTGTTGAAGGTGATCGGGGCGCTCCAAGCGGTTCCGGCCGCTAGACCCCAGGCGGCTAACCCGGTCTTCACCACTGTCTTCATTTCGCCCGTCCCTCTGGTGTGCCTGGCGAGGCAGAACGCACCTGTTCGAACTTGCGCAGACTGAATCCGGCTTCTTTCACCGCCTGTTTAGCCGCTGCTTCATCGAGCGTCACGCCGTCCTTCATGATGAAAATCACGGTACCGTCCTTAATGTTTGTTTCAACGCCCTGGACGCCATTGACCGCACCCAGCTTCTTCTCGATGCCGTAGGCGCAGAACGGACACGACAGGCCGTCCACATATAGTTGGTAGGTGGCCGGGGCAGCCAATACATTGGTCGCGACCAGGATCAGGACGATGCCGAGTGCGATCGCCATACGTGGGGGGAATGTTCTGAAACTCACAGTAGTCTCCTGTCATTTGCCATCAGTGAATGGGTATGGAAAGCTAAGCCCTGGAGCTTTCACCCGGCGCAGCAAGAAAGCTGCGTCACATCTTTTGAGAAAGTTTGCGCCGCGAGCTTCAGTCCTTCGACCATCGTCAGGTACGGGAACAACTGGTCAGCCAGTTCCTGCACCGTCATTCGGTTGCGGATGGCGAGCACCGCCGTCTGGATCAGCTCGCCCGCTTCCGGTGCCACCGCCTGCACGCCGATGAGCCGTCCGCTACCTCCCTCGATGACCAGCTTGATAAAGCCGCGTGTGTCGAAGTTGGCGAGCGCACGCGGCACGTTGTCCAAGGTCAACGTGCGACTGTCGGTCTCGATCCCGTCGTGATGCGCTTCTGCCTCGCTGTAGCCCACGGTGGCGATCTGCGGATCGGTGAATACCACCGCCGGCATTGCGGTCAAATTGATGGCAGCGTCTCCGCCGGTCATGTTGATGGCCGCACGGGTGCCGGCAGCCGCCGCGACATAGACGAATTGCGGCTGGTCAGTGCAGTCGCCGGCCGCATAAATGTGCGGCGTACTGGTGCGCATGCCCTTGTCGATGACGATGGCCCCCTGCGCATTGACGGCGACACCCGCCGCTTCCAACGCCAGGCTGCGCGTATTCGGTGTTCGGCCGGTAGCGACCAGCAGCTTGTCGGCGCGCACTTCGCCATGCCCCGTGGTCAGCACGAATTCGCCGTCCGCATGTGCAACCTGGCTGGCTTGCGTGTGTTCCAGCACCTTAATCCCTTCAGCATGGAAGGCGGCTGTGATTGCCTCACCAATGGCCGGGTCTTCGCGGAAGAACAGCGTGCTGCGCGCAAGGATCGTGACTTGGCTGCCCAGCCGGGCGAAGGCTTGCGCCAGTTCCAGCGCCACGACCGACGAACCAATCACGGCCAAGCGCTCGGGGATGGTGTCGCTGACCAGGGCCTCGGTTGAAGTCCAGTAGGGGGACTCTTTCAAGCCGGGGATCGGCGGCACAGCCGGGCTGGCACCCGTGGCGACCAGGCAACGGTCGAACACCACCACGCGCTCGCCGCCATCGTTCAAACGGACGGCAAGGCTCTGGCCATCCTTGAAACGGGCTTCACCGTGTAGCACGGTGATGGCCGGATTGCCGTCCAGGATGCCCTCGTACTTGGCGTGACGCAGTTCATCAACGCGGGCCTGCTGTTGGGCCAGAAGCTTGCTGCGGTCAATCGCCGGCACCGTCGCTGCGATACCGCCGTCGAACGGACTTTCGCGGCGCAAATGGGCGAAGTGGGCGGCGCGGATCATGATTTTGGACGGCACGCAGCCGACATTGACGCAAGTGCCGCCGATGGTTCCGCGCTCAATCAGTGTGACCTTCGCGCCTTGCTCGACGGCCTTCAGCGCCGCCGCCATCGCTGCCCCGCCGCTACCGATCACGGCGATGTGCAGCCCGTCGCTTAGCGTCGCGCTATAGCCGAGTCCGGCGACAGCGGCGATCAGGGCATCTCGCGATGTGCCTGCTTCCATCGTGAGATAGGCGCTGCCTTTGGTGTAGGAGACCTCGGCCGCTTGCACACCATGGACGTTATTCAGGACCTCCTTGACGTGGATGGAGCAGGCGTCGCAGGTCATGCCGGTGATGTGCAGAACGTGGCTATTCATTTTGTACATCCTTTTTTCTGGTTGAGTCCGATTTCAACTGCGCAGCAGGCGGCGGCCGCCTTCCGTCTATACAACGAGTAGATCGTGATACCGACAAAAACGAAGAGCACAGGGAACAAAACATAATCGAGCCCACCAACCCAGGCGGATAAGCCGACGATGCCGAGCAGGATTACGAGAACAGGCGTCGCGCAGCACAATGCGGCGATCACCGAGCCAACGATGCCGACCTTGAGCAAGGTTCGATTATCCATGGGTCACCTTTTGACGCTGGACGGATAGCCCGCGTCCTCGGTCGCTTTGGTCAGCTTCTGCACGCTGGTCTTGGCATCGTCGAAGGTGACGACGGCTTCGCGCTTGCCGAAGTTCACGTCGGTCTTGCTCACGCCCTCGACTTTGGAGAGTGCTTTCTTGACCGTGATCGGACAGGCGGCGCAGGTCATGCCCGGCACCGCCAGCGTGACGGTTTGGGTGGCGGCCCACACGGGGGTAACGACGGCGACGAGAGCGAGAGAGGCAAACAGTTTTTTGGCTTGCGCCGAAACTAGCGTTTTCATGGTGATCTCCAGTTAGTAAAACAAGGGAAGAACGTAGGGGAATCCGAGCGCAACCAATACCAGCGCGGCCACGACCCAAAAAATGAGCTTGTAGGTGCTGCGCACCTGCGGAATCGCGCACACCTCGCCCGGCTTGCAGGCTTGTGCTGGTCGGAAAATGCGTCGCCAGGCGAAGAACAACGCCCCCAGTGCCGCACCGATGAAGAGCGGCCGATACGGTTCCAGCACCGTCAGGTTACCGATCCACGCACCGCTGAACCCCAGGGCGATCAGAACCAGCGGCCCCAGGCAGCAGGTCGAGGCGAGGATGGCGGCCAGCCCGCCGGCGAAGAGCACGCCGCGCCCGTTTTGTGGTTCAGACATGTGTTTGTCCTATCGAAAATAGAAGGGATAGCGTAACCTTACTTCCGTAGTCATGTACGGAGTCAAGCGATATGCAAACTATTTTTGAGAATCTGACCATTGGCGCTTTTGCCAAGGCGGCCGGGGTCAATGTGGAGACCATCCGGTTCTATCAGCGCAAGGGCTTGTTGCCCGAGCCGGACAAGCCCTATGGCAGCATTCGCCGGTATGGCGAGGCAGATGTGACGCGGGTGCGTTTCGTGAAATCGGCCCAGCGGCTGGGCTTCAGCCTGGACGAAATTGCCGAACTGCTCAAATTGGACGATGGCACTCACTGCGATGAGGCCCGCCACTTGGCCGAGCACAAGCTCCAGGACGTGCGTGAAAAGATGGCCGACCTGGCACGCATGGAAACCGTGCTATCCGAGCTGGTGTGCGCCTGCCATGCACGACAGGGGAATGTTTCCTGTCCATTGATTGCATCATTGCAAGGAGAACATACGCCTGCAGGATGAAAGCCGAGCTGTCAGGCAACGACCGCACCTTAGGACAGTCCAGGTCGTAGATCAGATCGACGTACGCCATTGCGCTCGTGCCCGCGCATCGAGTGCTCTGAGAGTCGGACACCGGCTTACCGGCTCTTCGTCGGCGCTTCGAACGTCCGGCACCTCGGCCGAGTATCGGCTGGCTACAACGCCCGCACGTGCCAGTCCTCAACAATGTCTACGCCCGCCTCGCGCAGCAGGCGCGACACCGGGCAGCGTTTGTGCAGCTCGGTCTTGAGGGCTTCCAGCGCCTCACCCCAGGCATCGGTAGCCAGTTCCAGCGTGAGTTCCACGCGCGGGATCGGCAGCGCCAGATCCAGGCCTTCGCGGATGCCGCGGGTGTCGAGCTCGGCGCGTGCCTCAATAGTCAGCCCTTCGATGCGCGCGCCTTGCATTTCCGCCACCCGGCTGAGGATGACGTTGGTGCAGCCGACCAGTGCGGCGATGAGCACCTCCACCGGCGTGGCACCCTGGTCGGTGCCGCCCCGCGAGGCCGGTTCGTCGCAGATCAGTTCGTGATCGCGGATACGTACATGGGTGCGCGCATGGGTGGGACACTGTGCGCTTAAAGTCAGCGTGAGCGGTTTGCTGCGTACGGTCATGGACAGGTTCTCCTAGTTGGTTGAATTATCCTAAAAACCTCAGTTACCCGATTCCGTTCGCATGATTTTCGAGAAATCTATGCGTGGGTGGCGGTCCGACCCCGGCGAGGACACGTTTGAGATGATCGCAGACGAGATTCCATACGGTCACCGGGTTCAACTGCTCCGCAGCGCGAACTACCCAGCCCTGAAGCATGGCGGAGACGTGTTTCAGGGCTGTCCGTGCCTTCTCGAAATAGGCATGCAATCCGGTCAGCGTGATCGTAGTCTGACCCGCATGCTCCGTCCGGTGCCCCACCGAGGACATCAACCACGGCCTGCTGGTGATCGCCTCGCGCCGGGCCTCGGGGTTGGCCAAGCGCACGAAGAGACTCCACCAGTTGTAGACCAACGCCACCGCCCGGGCGGCCAGCTGGCAGCGAGCGAGGTCGTGCGTGGTGAAGCCACCCCAGCCCCACTGGTTTTTCAACGCGTCGAAGGCGTTCTCGGCATCCGCTCGGTCACGGTAAAGCTGGCCCAGAGCCAAGATATCGTAGCCCGTGTTGGTGACCAGCACTGCATACTCGTAGCCGGTGATCTGCTTGCCTGTTTTCCGGTCCGCCTCGACGAACCCCAGCAGTTGCTGGCCGTCATCCTCCCCGGCAACCATGATCTCGCCCTTGAGCGGGCGACGCAGCACGACGACATGGCGTTTCGCTGCCCAGCCGGTAAGCGCCAGTTCGCCATCCTTGCCCTCCCAGCCTTGACCAGCGTCGGCCCAGTCCGATTGGCGAAACAGGCTGCCGATGTGTCGTTTGACGTTCTTCGACAGCTTGAGCTTGAACAGGTAGGGCTGCCCACGTTCCTCCAGCGCCGTCATCATCGAGTCGTTGCCGAAGGCGTTGTCGCCGCGCACCAGATGAGGCTTCTTCCCGACCGGCAGATCATCGAGGATCTTCAGCAACCCAGGCTGGGTGTGCTTGGCGGCATGCTCGTTGCCCGCATGAACTTCAACGCCGAGCACCTGGCGCAGGCCAGCCATGCGGTAGGTGTGGTAACTGTGCGAGGGGCGACCCGGCTTCCTCGGGTTGTAGGAAACCACCGCGCCTTCCTGATGGCCATAGAGCGGTTTGACCGTGGTAGCGGTGTCGAGAATCCAGGGTGCGTCAAGAAGTGGCGCAACGCTCGCGGACAGATGCCCGTCCAGCCAGGCTGTGCCGGCGGATTCCGGGATGCGCTTCAAGGCATTGCGCAGAGCGTCCTCGGAGACAACCTTGCCCATGCCCAACAAACCTGGATTGACGCCGTCGCAGCGAATTCCCGTGACGTGGGCGTAGCGTCGGTGGCCCGACAGCACCGAGAGCATCCATGTACCCAATACTTCCGCCTTGCTCGGCGCATTACCGCTGCTGTACGACAGCGGACACGTCTCCAGCCAGCGCGACCACAGCCCTGTCAGGTTGAGAAACTCAATGAAGTAGGCCAGTTGCCCCATCGGCGTTGCTGCGCTCTCAGACTCCCAGCGCATCTGTACCCGGCCCGTCATCGTCTGCACGCCAGCGCACGACAACAGCATTTCATCGCGCTTCGCCAGCTTCAATTTCGACTCACCCATCGGGTGACTCCTTATATTCGTCGCAATCCCACAGTTTGCCGGCCTTCGCACGGCTTGGCATGCAGGCAACTGAGATTTTTAGGATTATGGCTCGGCCAGCAGGGCCGACAGCTCATTTAAAAAAACGCCAAAGCGCAGTTCCATTCCGAGGAAGAATTCAACGCAGATAACAAGTCGGCTCGTCAGTGGCCCCGGTTGCCCTCACCCTGAAACCGGCAGTACCTGATAGCCATCGGTCGCCATGTGTTTTGCAACCTGGGCGAAGAAAGCCTCATCGGCATCCACCCCGGTACCGTTTACCCAGCGGTTGAAGAAGTTGTGCAGCGCGCACACCAAAATGGCCTCATGCAATGCGGCATCGCTCCATCCCATAGCCCGGACGGCATCGGCGTCGGCATCCGTGATGCGACTGGGTGTTTCGGTAAGCTTTTTGACGTAGCGCAACAAAGGCTTGAAGCGATCATCAACGGGGGCAGTGTCTATCCCGATCAGCGCCGCATCGATCAGGCCTGGCGCTACCCCCATCCGCTCTGCCACCGCAGTATGTGACCCGTGGCAAAAATGACAGGCATTCACGCCCGAACCGAACGCGAAAAGCAACTCACGTTGCGTGGGAGTCAGTTCGCCCGGCCCCCGCATAATCTCTTGCGCCAGCGCGGTGGTGAGTTGTGCCATGCGTGGATAGGCTTGTAAAACATCAAGGAGCGTAGATTGCTCAGGAAGGTTTTTCAGATGTGCCATGGTGATCTCCAGTTAGTAGAACAAGGGAAGGACATAAGAGAATCTGTGTGCAACCAGAACCAGCGCAGCCAGGCGAAGAAAACGTGACCAGCACCGACTTTTTGCAATACCAACCCACAGTCATCTGCGTGCCATGATTTCGCGCTCCGTGTGCATTGAATCTCTGCTGCTATGCCAATGTCGGCGACAATCTTCTATGATTTGATATCACTGATTCAGCTATGCTGTCGGCGTGTCGTCTTTTCCTTTAAGGTAACAAACTCCTCGGCCGATGTGGGGTGGATCGCCAGCGTTGCATCAAAGTCCGCTTTGGTCGCCCCCAGGCGAATGGCAATCGCCAGTCCCTGAATGATTTCTGGCGCATCGCTGCCAACCATGTGAGCACCCAGCACCCGCTGAGTCGCGGCATCCACAACCAGCTTGATTAGTACGCGCTCGTTGCGCTCTGTTAAAGCGTGCCGCAAGGAACGAAAATTTGCACGATAGATATCGATTTCGGCATAGCGTTCCAACGCTTCGGCCTCGGTCAAGCCGACGGTACCAATCGGTGGCTGACTAAATACAGCAGAGGGCACGACGGGCAAATCAACGGTGACAGAAGCGTTGCCGAACAGCGTCTGTGCAACCGCCGCACCCTCACGGATAGCCACCGGTGTGAGGGCAATGCGGTTCGTTACGTCACCGACTGCATAAATGCTGGCGACACTGGTGCGACCATATTGATCGACGCGCACACCACCATCATTTTCCAATTCAACGCCTGCCCTGGCCAAACCCAAGCCGTCAATATTCGGCACGCGGCCGGTAGCGTACATCACGGCATCGAAAGTCTGGGTTTCATTCCGCGATCCTGAAAACACGACATCCAGTGCGCCATCGCTGCGCTGCTCGATTGAAGATATTTCATCCCTTAACCGTATATTGATGCCTTTCTTGCCCATCGCGTCATGCAGATGCTGGCGCAAGTCATCATCGAATCCGCGCAGAATTTGTTCTCCGCGATAGGATAAAGTGACGCGTGCGCCCAGCCCATTGAAAATACCGGCAAACTCGACGGCGATATAACCGCCGCCGACGACAAGAACCCGCGTGGGAAGGCTGGTCAAATTAAAAGCCTCGTTCGAGGTAATGGCGTATTCGATGCCGGGAATGTTCGGCAGAAAGGGCTTGCCACCGGTCGCAATGAGGATGTATTCGGCACAAACCTGCTGGTCATTGATTTCAACCGTGTGGGCGTCGACCAAACGCGCCGTGCCATGCAACACCGTAACGCCAGACTGAGCCAGGTTCTCTTGATATATCGCACTGAGTCGCGCGATTTCCTGATTTTTGCCATCAATCAGCTTTTGCCACGAAAAAGTGGCCGGGGGAACATGCCAGCCAAAACCTGCCGCGTCAGCAAAGTCATCCAAAAAATGCGCCGCGTGAACCAGCAGTTTTTTCGGCACGCAGCCACGGATGACACACGTGCCGCCATAGCGGTAACTTTCCGCAATCGCCACACGCGCACCCAAACCGGCCGCTACCCGTGCAGCCCTTACACCACCAGAACCGCCGCCAATGACAAAAAGTTGATAATCAAATGTTGTCACCATGCTTCCTTTTCGAGCGATTAATTGTGCACCACGATGCCATCCTCCGGAGCGACCGCAGCCTGCCATGGCGCTTCCGCGATCTTCTGTTGCGCAGACTTGTACCCTGCCTGCCAACGTGCCGAGATGCCATCGGGTGTGAAATCAATATCCTTGGTTTGATCCTCATCTTTCAACGCTGGCGCCTGAAGCGATAGTACATGCATGACGGTGCGGCAGCCCCAGTCAATCAGGTCTTTGACTTCTGCCTTGGCGCGATCGCTTTCAGGTAGTCGGCGACCTAACTCGCGTACGACATGGCGCAAGTGATGGAGTTGCTGTTGCAAGACGGTGTGGTCTGCTGTTCGACTGGCATACTGAATGTCCTTCATCCGGCCCATCACCTGCTGAATCGATTGCGGCGTATCCGATGTGGACTGCCATAACTGGGCAGCGAAGATCACTGAGTCGTGACGCGGGTTATCATCCATGACCACTTCGATGGGTGTATTTGAGCAGATGCCGCCATCCCAGTAGGGTTCGCCATCAATCATTACTGCAGGGAAGGCTGGCGGGAGTGCGCCTGATGCCATGACATGATCAACGCCTACCGCATGGTCGCGACTGTCAAAATAACGCATGCGACCAGAATTCACATTCACGGCACCCAGCGTCAGCCGTGTGCCTTCTTCTTTGTTGATGCGATTGAAATCAACCAGATCACCCAGCGTTTGCCGCAGCGGAGCCGTGCTGTAGTACGAGGCATCACTGATCCCCAACGGTGAGTGGAGACCGAACCATGAACGCGGATTGGGCGTAAAGAAACCCGGAATACCCTGCGTAACTGTGCTCAAGTTATGTAACACATTACCCGAGCCAAGCAGGTTCCATGGCAAGGAGGATGCACTACCACTGGCGACCAGGTTCCAAAATTCCTTGAGGCGTGGCAGGCGGTTTTGCGGTGAATTGCCTGTAATGATGGCACCGTTGACCGCACCGATCGAGGTACCAACCACCCAGTCCGGTTCGATGCCTGCTTCGTGCATCGCTTCGTAAACACCAGCCTGAAAAGCACCTAGCGCACCGCCACCCTGCATGACCAGAATTACTTGGCCGGGTAACGGCGAATCGCTGATAGCGGGTGCCCCTAATGAAGTTCGTGACGCGGATTTTGTACGAGGATTAGCCATGCTCATGCTCCTAAGAAAGTCGCCGAATCACCGGCACATTGGGATGCGATACCGGATGCAGTCATGAAGAATCTAGAATTTTCTGAACCTTCATGGTTGATACTTCAATGAGCTGTCCAGCCGCCATCGATCGGGATGATCGCACCGGTGATTGATGCTGCGGCATCGCTGGCCAGGAAGCTGGCAAATCCAGCGACTTGACCAATGGTGACGAACTGCTTGGTCGGCTGCGCCGCCAGCAAGACGTTCTGAATCACTTCCGTTTCACTAATGCCACGCGCTTTAGCCGTTTCGGGCACTTGCTTTTCGACCAACGGTGTCCACACGTAACCGGGACAGATGGCATTCACCGTAATTCCTTGCTCCGCCACTTCCAGCGCCACGGTCTTGGTCAGCCCGGCGATGCCGTGCTTGGCTGCCACATACGCGGATTTGTAAGGTGAGGCGATCAGTGCATGCGCCGATGCAATCTGGATGATGCGCCCCCACTTTTTCTGCTTCATAGACGGCAGCGCATGGCGGATGGTATGAAAAGCTGCCGTCAGATTGATGGCAATAATGGCATCCCATTTGCTGACTGGAAACTCTTCAATGGGAGCTACATGTTGAATACCTGCGTTGTTGACGAGAATGTCGACTCCGCCAAATTCCATCGTGATTGCATGAAACATCGCGTCAATGGCCTCGGTTCGATTCCGGGTCGCGCCTCCAGTATCCCTGCGTGGTTCCCCCCCCGCGAGATATTTCATAGGCATAGTTTGCATGCCCGGGTGGTGAAATTGGTAGACACAAGGGACTTATATTCACCGGCGATGTTCGATATCGACGACCCTGCCTTCTACGTCGGATATCCATGCGAATTTCTTACAGATGCTACTGACCTCATCTACTCCTACTCCGTGTCATCGCGGCTTCGCAAATGACAAAACGCGAGAGCGGCGATGAAAGAAACATATCGCTCAATGAGTAATGATGTCACCAAGCCGATATTGAATAACGACAAGCATGGAATAGTCCAGCCAAAATGGACTTCCACTCAGCTACTATTTGCAATCCTTGGGTGCAACACATTGCAAATGAATGTGAGTGGCCTACCGAATAAGCCACTCGCATAACATTCAAGCGATTGTTAGTCAATAACTATTGCAGCTATTTCGAATAATTGACTCTTCAAGGTGTCTTTATTTGAGCATAACCTTGATCGCTCAGTTGCCGTCCGCGCTGTTCGGATAGCGCAGGACTTAAAGGTTCTATGCCATGCCCCTCCACAAGACGATTCATGAAATTGAACAGTGCACAAACGTGGATAACATGGTGAAGCGCCTGCTCATTCCATCCGGCATTGAATACAGCAACGGCATCAGCATCAGTAATGCTGCTGGGTGCCTCGGTTAGCTTGCGCGCATAACTTAATATAGGACGCATTTTTTCGCTTAAGCCAGGATGATTAAGATCGACGAGAGACTCTTTCACTATACCTTGATCAATCCCGCATGCTTCGGCCGTTGCGGTGTGTACAGTATGACAAAATCGGCAACTATTTATTCCAGAGACATAAGCAGCGATTAATTCGCGTTCTGCAACCGAGAGTGGTGATGAGCCACGTAACAGAACTTCAGTGTAATCAAGTAGTGGATTGGCCAGCTCCGGACTCAATTTGAAAACTTCCCGTACCGTATCATGAGGCGCTAATGATGTGAAATATGGCATATAAAGTTCCTTTCAGATGAACCGAATGGGTATTTCGTCGCGTAAACGTTGCCTGACTTTTTGGCGTATGGCCACCTGTCAATCGGAAAAAACAGTGGGTGGCTGATTCTTTCAGATAACTTAGTTAGGGTGCTTTAAATTGGGCATAACCCTGGTCACGTAGTTGCCGTCCGAGCTGTTCCGATATGACAGGACTCAAAGCCTCTATACCGTGACCTTCGACCAAACGATTCATGAAATTAAACAGAGCACAAACGTGAATCGCATGATGAAGTGCCTGCTCATTCCATCCGGCATTGAATACAGCGGCGACATCCTCGACTGTGATGCTGCTAGGTACTTCGGTTAGCTTGCGTACATAACTTAAGATAGGCCGCATCTTTTCGCTTAATTCAGGGTGATTAATATCCGCAAGAAATTCTTTAACCAAACCTTTACCAATACCACACGCTTCGGCTGTCGCTGTGTGCGCACCATGGCAAAAGCCACAATTATTTACACCGGATACATAAGCAGCGATTAATTCTCGCTCTGCAATTGATAGTGGAGAGGGTCCCCGTAACAAGACTTCATGGTAATCAAGGATTGGATTAGTGAGTTCCGGACTTAATTTGAAAACATCCATGACAGTGGCATGAGATGGTAAGGATGAAAAGCGTGACATATGAAATTCCTTTTGAATAGGTTGAGAAATTAATAATTCTGCCAAATAGGCTGCCGTTTTTTCATGCGCATGACTGTCAAAAAACAGCCACGGCATGCAGTCCCGATGCTTTTTAAAACTATTTATGCCGAACGGTATTCTGGCTTGCGCTGGTTGGTAAGAATCCCCTTGATCATTTCATTCACCCCCAAATAACCGCCTGCCAGCAGTTGCTTGACGGATGCTTTCACATAATTAGGGCTCGCATCTACCCCTAAACCTTCAACCCAACGATTAAACAGATTAAATGCGCCACAAATCAAATTGGCATGAACAACCGCTTCTTCAGTCCAGCCTGCCTCAAGAATGGCATCAATATCAGACTGCTCAATGCTGGCAGGTTTTTTAGTTAGCTTGCGTACATAACGCAGCACAGGCCAGAACTTTTCTTCTACGCCGGGCAAGTCGTCGTTATCAACCAGCTGACGCACGAGACCTTCAGGCGTACCAAGCGCTTCTGCTACGGCGGTGTGCGCAGTACAACAAAAGCGACATTCGTTAAGACCTGAAACGTAAGAGGCAATCATTTCTCGCTCAGCCTCTGAAAATGGCGATGGCCCACGTAAGAGATTTTCCAAAAAAATGTGCAATGGTTCAGAAAAATCGGGGTATTGCAGAAAAATGTCAAACAACGTTCCGTTGGGAATTGATGGTAAATAGGTCATTTCCGAAGGTTTATTTTTCATCATGGTAAATACTCCTTTTAATAGTTTTGAATTTGTCTAGTTAATTAACTATGAACTATGCGACTTTTAGCCTACCTTGTAGGCAGAAAATTGATCATCAACCTGTGTTTGAAACAAGTGGTTGGTGTAATTCGAGAGCGTTTTGACCGCCGCAGCCAGAATGATTTGCAGCGCGACCGCTTCGCTGTAGCCTGCGGCCAGAAATGCAGCCGCTATTGCCTGACCAGGCTTGCCGGCCGTCTTGACGAGTTCCTGGGAGAATGTATAAAGCGCTTGCAGCTTGGCATCCGGAATCGGCTGACCACCACGAATAGCAGCGAGCACAGGTATTGGAACGCCCGAGACTTTATCGGCAATCATGCTATGCGCCGCTGTGCAGTAGGTGCAACCATTCTGCTGGCTGATGGCCAGAAAAACAATTTCCTGCTCGGTCGGCGTCAGCCCGGAATCCTGCCGAAAAGCGTTATAACCATGCAGGTAAGTGGTCAGTACGCCCGGTACGTTCACCATGTTGGCGTACATATTGGGAATGAAGCCCACTTGTTTCTTTGCCGCTTCAAGGACTTCCTTCTGTATCGCGTTCGCCGTGTCTAGCGTGATGCCACGTAGCGTCTTGGCAACAAAGTGCTGTGTCATGATGTTCTCCTAATAGATAAGTTGAAATTTGTTACTGGCTTGTGTGCCAAACATGCCGCGCTTTTAGGCACGACAAGCGAACAGATTAACGAGTGATCCACTATTTATGGTTATCATTCATACACAACTTATAGCCATTCACACATTTCATGCTGATAGCTGACAGTATTTCGCGCATTCTGGAACACGTGGGTTTGCGTGCCAGCACTTTCTACGCCGGTCCACTATGCGGCTTGCATGACTTTGCTGCGGATCAGGGCGTGGGTCATCTGCATGTCTTTCGCTCTGGCGAAACACGTGTGATCCAAAAGGGGCAACAAGACATTTTTGTCAGCGAACCGACGTTGTTGTTCTATCCCGCCCCTCTCGATCATCGTCTGGATATCAAGGACTCGGCGGTCGCTGATGTACTGTGCGCCATCGTGCGTTATAACATCGGTGTGGAGAACGCCATTACTCAATCGTTTCCGTCAGTCATCATTATTCCCTTCAACGCGCTCAAGCGCATCGATCTGACGCTGACAACCTTATTCGCCGAAGCGGAGGAATCCAATTTGGGCAAGCAGGTTATGCTGGACCGACTGTGCGACATTCTATTGATTCAGATTGTCCGTTTCGTTATTGAGCAGAAGATGGTGTCCTCGGGCATTCTCGCCGGTCTAGCACATCCACGCCTGTCCAAACTGTTGGTCGAACTTTTGGAAAATCCAGACCAAAACTGGACGCTTGACACTATGGCTGCCCGCACCAATCGCTCGCGCAATGCGTTTGCCACAGAATTCCGCAACGTCGTTGGTTCTACCGCAACCGACTTTCTCACCAGCGTACGCATCACACTGGCGCAGCGTCTGCTACGCCGACGCCGCCCCATCGCCTTGGTAGCTGAGGCTGTCGGCTACAGTAGCCAGCCGGCGTTTTCGCGGGCGTTCATCCGGGAATTGGGCATGAGTCCATCCGAATGGGTACGGCAGGAAAAATAAGGACGATATGCGTTGAACATGACGCCAAACCGTCGTCTTACCAGCGCCGACTTTTACGACTCGCACTATTGTCGTTGACCTTTTCTCATATCAGCAGCAACCAAGCCGAGCTATCTGCATTGATGGGCAGGGTAAGTCTGCATAGAAACAAAACACGCAGCAGTCACCGGGCTTAGGTTTGAGAACCACATGACAACCCTGACATTCGTAAAACCACTGGCAGGCATCGGTCGGCATGGTTTCGGTCTTGACGAAGCCACATGCAGGGCATGTCAGCGTCGATTGCAGTTGAATAGTAGGCGTAGGGGTCATTTGCAGGGGCTCCTGCAGGGCTCCATTCATTTCGGTGGGCTTTCGACCTGTTTAGATTAAGCCAGCTTATGCGACGGTTTAACTGGTAGTAGTGATGGATCTAGCACCAGTTTTTGATTATCGCGCCTGGCATGTAATAAAACATCGTGGTACCAACACTAAAGATTAATGACCTTTACCTTAATCAGTTCGGAGAATCATCATGCGAAGTCGCTTCATGCGTTTGCTTTACCGATGTTACTTTTGCACCTTTATTTTGATGGGGTTGTCGTTCTTATGTAAGCGTTCAGCCCGACCACATTGAACTCACCCCGATAGCGGCATAGTGTCCACGCCTTTTCAGGTGGACACATGCGCACTATCCCTGTGAAACTGGCCGCGACGTGTACCCGTCGTCGGCATGACCCTGAATTCAAGGCCCGCGTCATTGCGGCGGGCCAACACCCCGGCGTATCAATCGCCGCCGTGGCGCTGGCCAATGGCCTGAACGCCAATCTACTGCGGCGTTGGATCAAGGACCATCGTGAACCATCGGCCACCCGCGTGCCCCGTCGCCAGAACACAGCCGTCGTACCGATCACCACTGGCATCATCCCTGCCACGCGGCAAACAAACGAGTTAGCGAATGGCGGCGACATTCGCCTCGACCTGCGCCGTGGAGAGATCGCCGTACAAATCGCCTGGCCGGTTTCCCACGCTGACCACCTCGGTACCTGGCTCAAGGACCTCCTGTCATGATCGCGCCCACACAGGTTTGGTTCGTCATCGACCCGATCGACATGCGCACCGGCATTGATGGCCTGAGCCTGCGCCTCCAGAACCTGGATCGCACGCCCTGTGACGGACAGGCCTACGCCTTCCGAAACCGCCGATCCACCCGGCTCAAACTTCTCGTCTGGGACGGCACCGGTGTCTGGCTATGCCAGCGGCGCCTGCACCAAGGCCACTTCACCTGGCCCGACGCCGACAGCACCACCGTCGGCCTCACCGACCGCCAATGGGCCTGGCTCATCACCGGCGTCGATTGGCGCCGTCTTGACGCCCCCGCGCCCGTGCACTGGCGCGTCTGAGGCGAACGCAGGCACATCGTCGGCGTGGGTAAACGAGGAGCACCGACCCGGTGTCCGGTGTGCTCCGCCCCTTGCTGAACCAGGGGCTGCGCGATACTTCCGGTCATGGAATTCGCCGCCGAACTTGCCCGCCTGCCCATCGATCCCGCCCTCGCGGAAACGATCGCGCAACTGCTGTGCAAACGCTTGGCGGTGAAAGACGGCGAACTGGCGCGACGTAGCGCCGACCTGCACGCCGCCACGCTCAAGATTCAAGCGATGGCCTTGGAAATCGCCCACCTGCGGCGCATGCGCTTTGGCGTCAAGAGCGAAGCCCTGGGCTCGGAAACCCGGGAGCTGTTCGAAGAAACCCAAGCCAGCGACATCGCCGCCGTCGAAGCGCGCCTGGCCCAGCAACAAGCCGAACTCGACGCGATTGCCGCTGGCCAGAGCGCGACACCCGCCAAGCCGCCACGCGCCCGGGCCGGGCGTCAGCCCTTGCCCGATCACCTCACCCGCATCGAGCACCGCCACGAGCCCGAGTCGTGCACCTGTGCCGACTGCGGCAAACTCATGAGCCTGATCGGCGAGGATGTCAGCGAGCAACTGGATGTCGAGCCGGCCAAGTTCTTCGTACATCGGCACATCCGCCCGCAATACGCCTGCCGGGGTTGCGAGACGGTCACCGCCGCCCCGATTCCCCCGGCGGTCATTGACGGCGGCATGGCCGCGGTCGGCTTGCTGGCCTGGGTCATTATCGGCAAGTACCTCGATCACCTGCCGTTGTACCGCCTGGAGCGTATCGCCGCGCGGGACGGGGTGACGCTCTCCCGCTCGACCCTGGCGGACTGGGTGGGCCGCATCGGGGTAGCGCTGGAGCCGCTGGCGGATCGGCTAACCGAACTGATACGGCAGCGATTGATCCTGCATGCGGATGAAACGCCGGTGCAGCAGCTGGATCCAGGCAGCGGCAAGACGAAGCGGGCGTATCTGTGGGCGTATCGTAGCAATGCGCTGGAGACGGGGCCGCCCATCGTGGTGTTCGACTATCAGACCAGCCGCGCCGGGGTCCATGTCCGAGCCTTTCTGACCGACTGGCAGGGTGAGCTCATGGTGGATGACTACTCGGGTTACAAGGCCTTGTTTGCGACCGGGGTCATCGAACTGGGTTGCTGGGCGCATGCACGGCGCAAGTTCTTTGATTTGAACGTGGCACAGGCGAATCCGATTGCGCAGGAGGCGTTGCGCCGTATTGCCCAACTCTATGCGATTGAGGCACGAGGCAAGGAGATGACGCTACCCGAACGGGCCCAATTACGCCAGGAGGAGGCTCAGCCGGTGCTGGCACAGATGCATGACTGGTTGAAAACGATACGTCTGGCGGTGGCCGACGGGAGCGGGACGGCACGGGCGATCGATTACAGTTTGAAGCGCTGGCCGGCCTTGGCGCTAATGCGGAAAGGGGTGATCGACCCATCGATAACAATCCGGTGGAGAACGCCATTCGTCCGATTTGTCTGGGGAAGAAGAACTGGCTCTTCACCGGATCGGAGCGCGCCGGACAACGGGCGGCGGCGATTCAGAGCTTGCTGGCGACGGCGGCACTCAATGGTATTGATCCGGCGGCGTGGTTACGAGATACGCTGGAACGGCTGCCGACTTGCCTGAACAGTCAGATTGATTCGCTGCTGCCGTTCGCGCCGTCCGCGTAATACACAAGCGGATCGCTACTGTCGATGTGGTAGCGTCGGACGCTTACGTTCTTATTGTTCGGCGTGATTTCGCTCAACCTGCTTTATCTGCTTCGCGCCAATATCGAAGCCATTCTCACCCACGGCATCCTGATCCTGCGGGAAGGCGCCTTGCAGCAGCTGCTGGAGCTTCTCGGATACAGCTATGTCAGTCTGGCGCTCTACCTGTTGTTCAAGACCTGCGAAAATATTCTGGTCACACGCTTTACCCGTCGTGAGTGACGCATCCTGTCCGTTACTCGTTTTGGCATACGACAGGCCTTGCTCGCAAAAAGTCGGCGTTGGTAAGACGAAGGGCATGGCAAAACTATTCGTGAACCTGAAATGAAGAGCATTCACGAATTCAGGTTTTCGCTATTCTCGGCCCAATAACATTACATTGGGCCGAGAAGCTGATGGTTAAAATAGATTCAACCCCCAGTGGGCAATCGCAGCCAGAACACCGAGAACAACGACGCCCATCATCATTTTCTCGTGTATACACATCCCCTTTGTCGCAGAACACTTCTTATCTATAGTGCACATTAAAGACATGATGAGGTTTCCTTTCCAAATGTAAGAGAGAGCGGCATTACTCTCCCCCATAATGTCGAATGAGCCTTTCTATTCCTTACAGCGAAGTTGACAAGATTTGAGCAGGGCTTGGAATCAAGCCTGAAAGCGTTGTTACAAGGGATGTCATATCTGGCTAGCCCATTCGGGCAACCAGGACACAGCCCAGGCTTCCAGCAGCTTGTCCCCACCGGTTAAGACGAGAACCCCCAAAAGCAGCAGCACCCAGCCAAGCAGCTTTTTACCGCCGCTACCGCCACGCAACAAGCCGGGGCGCAGGCGGGACAGTAAGCTGCCCGACAACTGACCAGCGAGCAGCAGCACAGATGCCGTGCCCACACCAAAGGCCAGCATGACGATAAAAGCGGTGACAAGGTTTTGTCCCATCGAAGCCAAGGCGATGGCCGCACCTAGGGTTGGGCCAACGCAGGGCAACCAAACCAGGCCTAACAACAGACCCACGAAAAACTGGCCTGTCCAGCCCAGTTCCGAATTCGTACCGACATTGAACCTGCTGGCCAGCCGTGACAAGCGCAAGGTCAGCCAATCGCCGATTGCTTTGTTGATCAGCGTCAGCGCTACTACAACCAGCAAGGCGGCGGCCAGATAACGGAACAGTTCGGGATCCAGCCCTACGCTCAACAGCAGCCAGCTCAACAGCGTGCCGGCAATGGCGAATGACAGGCTCAACCCCACCGCCAAGGCATAAGGTCCGAAGCGGCCGCCACTGGCGGCAGAACCCATTACGATAGGTACCAATGGCCAGACACAAGGCGATAGCACACCAAACATGCCGGCAAAGAACGCCAGCGGAATGGCGGTCAGTTCAATATTCACGACCCGTGTTTTCGAATATTTGCTTCAATGGCATCCACGATCACCTCTTCACGGGTTTCTGCAACGCTGAACCAGACTTGTTCATTGCCGGAATAAAGTACCAAGGTAGACTGCCGTGGTGCCTTAAAAAAAATGACCCACTCTTTTTGGTTATCGAAATCAACATTCAGGATATGTAATCGGCTGCCAGGATTTTCGCGCTGATAGTCACTTAAAATAGCCTTCTGTTTTTTGCATGTTGGGCACCAAGTAGCGCTGACATCGACCAAAATCAACTGGTCTTTGGCCTGTAGTTCCTTAAACCGCGCCTCGCTGAAGGGTTCGCTTTCTAGCGCAAATACACTGAACGATATTAGCCATCCTGCCAACAGCAGCAAAGTCTTGAAAAATTTATTCAGGTTTGCAACTTTCATGATTTTCTTTCTTTCGATAGGTTGGTGAGGGTCGTAACAGCATGATCGCAGTGCAACCACCATGAGTCGTTCACAGCGCATGGATCCTTACACAGTAGGTGGTTTGCCGATAAATGCAGTTGCTACCTCAGCAGGTAATGGACGTCCGTAATAAAAACCTTGGATCTCATCGCATCCCCAATGGGAAAGGCATTCGAGTTGCTCAGAAGTTTCAACCCCTTCTGCAATGACCGCAAAGCCCAAGCTATGACCAAGGGAAATAATGGCCTTAACGATGGCAGCATCATTTGATGCGGGGCTAAGGTGGCGAATGAACGATTGATCGATCTTGAGTTTCTTGAGCGGGAAACGCTTTAGATACGCCAGACTGGAATAACCGGTGCCAAAATCATCGATGACAAGCTCCAGCCCGAGGTGGCGGAGTGATTGCAGGAGTTTAATGGTGTAATCAGCATTCTGCATCGCAATGCTCTCGGTGATTTCCAACTCGATGCTGGACGGATCAACGCCTGTTTCGGCAAGCGTTTGTTTGACGGTTTGCAGAAAATCAGGATGCCGAAATTGCAGGGAAGATATATTGATTGCGACGACAAGCTCAAGTCCTGTCTCTTCATTCCAGAGTCGCGCCTGCCGGCAAGCCTCGGCCAGGATCCAGTTGCCGATAGGAATAATCAATCCAGAATCTTCGGCCAGCGGAATAAACTCTGCCGGTGAAATCATCTCGCTACCGCGCTGCCAGCGCACCAATGACTCAAATCCGATCAGTGTGCCGCGTGACAGATTTTGTTGCGGCTGATAATGAAGTACCAACTCTTCGCGTTCGAGCGCATGGCTCAGCTGCGCTTCCAGCACAAGGCGCTCCTGTGTCTGGGCATTAAGCTCGTGTGAATAGATAACGAATTCATTACCCCCGCCCTGGCGTGCTGCCTGTAGCGCAGCATCTGCATTTCGCATCAGGCTACCGGCATCGTTACCATCGGCAGGATGGTTCGCAGCTCCTATGCTCAGGTGGGAAAATACCTCATTGTTGGCCACCTCAAACGGCTCGGCCATGGCGGCTTGCATCCCCATAAGCACACTGCGAACCGGTGGCCGATCAGATCCGACGCTGTATAACAAAGCGAAACTATAGCCATCCAGCCGAAAGACACGGCTGCCCGTTCCTGTCATAGCCTCACTGAGACGAGCCGCGATTTTCTGCATCAGTTGATCGCCTGCTTCGTGCCCCAGACCGCCGATGACACGCTCGAACCGGTCTATCGAGGCCAGAATGATGGCATGTGGATGTTCTGGCAAAGAGGTGAGAAGACGTTCGAAGGATCGACGGTTCTCCAACCCAGTCAGTAAATCATGAGTCGCCTGGTGCGCGAGTTCATGCTCCGAACGTAATCTCGCGCGAATATGGTGGATTACGAAAACTGCGGTAATCAATGTCGCCAAGCTATATAAGTAGACAAGTTGGATGATCCGATCTATGCCACTCCTGGTGCGGTCTCCGGCAGCGTAGACCTCTGTCTCGGTGATCGTCTTGAGCTTATCGAGTTCTTGGCGAATTTCGACAGTCAGGATATTCAGCGCAACCAGTACGGCACGCGCTTCATCCCAGTCAATTGTCTTGGCGGTCATCAGCGCATCGAGATGCGGTCCCAGGCTGATTAAATTGTTATTGATGCCGCGCATGGCAGAAAGCTCTGGCGATGTGCCAAATGCCGTATCGAGTTGGGCAAAGTGTGCTTCGATCTCGGCTCTGGATGACTGCTGTACTTCGAGAAACCGATCACGCGGGATTGAGTAGGCAAAATATTGGTTGAGCGTCAACTGGTTCTGTAACAGTGCGCTTTCAAGCCGGGATATTTGGTCAAGGAGGGGTAGTTTTTTCTTTAGCAAAGGTGTGGCTGCTGAACGAATCTCCTGGCCTGTTTGGGCAATGATTGCAGACAACCCGATGCTCATCGCAACGATAACCGCCAAAAGACCATAGATGCTCCAACGATGATGTGCGTTATCAGTCTTCATAAGCAGCCATAAGGAAGAGTCATCGTGGTTTATTTTTCTCTTAACCTCAAGCAGCACTGACAATTCGATCCAGACGTGCCGCCATAAGGACTGGTCCATGACATTTTCAGCATCTTTGTTGCGCCTATTGCATCTCTAATGGCCTTGCATCAGCCATCCCACCTGACGATCTATATCCACATCGAATTCAGAAAGCAATTCAACCGCGTTATTGTCGAGAAGGTTGGCACCCGAATAGCCATTCGTAATGAGTGACTTCAATTTAAGATCCCGTTGCCGCAGCAGGTCGACGATCTGGGGCCAGAAGAGCCCGATCATTGCCCGTAACCATTCATTGATCAGCTCAAAACCAGGCGTGGCGACGCGGAAGTCTTTAAGCAGGGTAAGCGTTGCATCTGCGCTCAACAAGTGATCGCCGGTAACCCATCGGTTTACCGTAAATAGCGAAGTTGGAACACCCTTCGCACCCAAAGAAATGCACATAAGACTGACTGTTTTGCTTTTCTTGGCAGAAGCAGATTTCAAGGTCTTCAAAAACTGCCATTCGCGCTTAGCATCAGTAAGGAGAACCCCGCCATCGACACGCGCAAACAGATGAAAGTGACCATGCTCTGACGAATCAGGGCGGTCTTCTGGCGAATGAGAATGATAAAAATATTGGTAGCCGGATTGATGGTCGATCACATCATCTTCCGGATAATGCATCCATTGTTTGGGGGATGCCCCATTCAACAATGGCGTCAGCAAATGCTGCTGCTCGCTTTGCAGCCGTTCATAGCAGGCAAACAAGCGCTCTGCTGATTGGAGCATCGCTGCCTCGTCGGCAGCATTCAGGAGGCTATTCGCGTTTTTTTTTGCCGACATCACGAGTTAACTTTTCATTGTGGTCAATAAACCCCGCATACAGAGCAGAATCGTGCTCCGTATGCGGTTTTTTTAGCTAATTAATGTGCTCCGCACTTGGCACCACATTTGGCTCCGCACTTGGCACCACATTTGGCGCCGCACTTCGCACCACACTTGGCCGCGCATTTCGTACCACACTTAGAGCTGCACTTGTGATGTTTAGCGTGTTTTTTGTGTTTCATCACTTTAGCTGGATGACATTTTGCACCGCACTTTGCCATATCAGCCTCAGCATTTGCAGAAGCAGCTGGCAGCGCAAAGGTTGCGGCGGTCAGGGCGGCGATGGACAGCTTTGAAAATTTGGACATCATGACTTTCTCCTAAAGGGGTGCCTCATACGAGGCGAATTGAATCAAAAATTAATACACATCAATGACTTGAGCCCTACCAGACGCTGAATACTGGGTAAATGCCCGTGGTCACCACTGTAGTCGGTAGTCGTTTCCTGGGGTTTATTTCTTACACCCATTCCGAGAATCGATTGTTGATAGTAATGCTGTCGAAACTGGCGCTACTACCCAGTTAGCGATTGGCACTTCCCACCCCTGTAAGGAATACGCCTGATTCGACGACGAATCCTCAAAGATCAACAAGAAGGAATCGTCATGAAATACCATTTTCTACTGGCGGCCATCGCCACCCTATCAATCAGCCAATTTGCATCGGCGGATGTTGTCAACGGATTCGATCTAAACGGTGCGAGCATTCCGGATAAGGAAACTCTGGAAGGCGGGCCGCCGAAGGATGGTATTCCCTCCATTAACCAGCCGAAATTCCTGCCGGCTGGGAAAGCCAACCTCAAGGCAGACGACCGCGTCCTGGGCGTTGTTTACAACGGCATGGCCAAGGCTTATCCGGTTCAGATTCTCAATTGGCACGAGATTGTCAATGACAAGTTTGATACCGAGAACATTGTCGTGACCTATTGCCCTTTGTGCCGTAGCGGCGTCGTATTCCGGGCGACCGTCAAAGGCAAACCAGCGACATTCGGAGTTTCCGGTCTTCTCTATAACAGTAACGTGCTGCTCTATGACCGTGAAACCGAATCACTCTGGTCGCAGATAGGTCACCAAGCTGTTACCGGCACCCTCAAGGGGGAGAAGTTAGAACCTATACCGGTCAGCAATACCACTTGGAAGTGGTGGCGAGCAAAGCACCCCGATACCTTGGTTCTCTCTGAAGATACTGGGTATCTGAGGGACTATGAAAAAGATCCCTATGGTGGTTATGCGGAATCGCCCGTAACCTATTTCCCGTTCAATCCGATAGCGCCGACGAGTTATGAGTACAAGGACGTCGTTATTGGTATTGAAATTTCAGGCCACTACAAAGCCTATCCATTGGTTGAATTACAGCAAGGGGCGTCGACCATTCGCGATGTTGTCGCTGGACATTCGCTGAATGTTCAATTTGATCGCAAAAGCCAGACCGTTGTTGTCAACGACGCTCACGGCAAAGAAGTAACCAGCCTGCTGACTTATTGGTTTGCTTGGTACGCATTCCACCCAGATACCGAAGTTTATTCGGCGAAAACAGGAAGTAA
Organism: Rugosibacter sp.; assembly: GCA_004322535.1. Taxonomy (GTDB): domain Bacteria; phylum Pseudomonadota; class Gammaproteobacteria; order Burkholderiales; family Rhodocyclaceae; genus Rugosibacter. Next base: position 28,483 of record SCUZ01000016.1, on the reverse strand, counting down.
CTCAAAAAATAAAAAGTCTCCTGGATCGTAAGAAACAGGTAGGCCGTAACGACCAACACCCAAGCTATTCGTGTTGTTTTTAGCCATGCATGCACAACCTCATTGAGGATTTCTACGGCGGCCAGCATGCAGATGGGCTCAAAACTTTTGTCTTTTGCTAAAAACACACTTTTACTTTGAAGGGAATGCCGATGAAGATAAGCGCGTGGTGCAAGCCGATGATTGCAGTATTCGGTGTGCTTAGTTTTGTCGTCGTTGCACACGCGGCTGATCGGCTCATGCTGACTGGCTCCAGCACCATCGCGCCGCTTGCGCTCGAAATCGGCAAACGTTTCGAGCAACAGAATCCCGGCGTCCAGGTCGATGTGCAATCGGGCGGTTCGTCACGTGGCGTGGCAGATGCCCGTTCAGGTCTGGCTGACATCGGTGAAGTCTCGCGCGCGCTCAATCCGGATGAGCATGACCTGGTTGCGCACACGATCGCGATGGATGGCGTGGGTCTCATCCTGCACAGCAATAATCCCGTGAAATCTTTGTCCGACGACCAAATCAGGGCGATATATATCGGGCGCATCACCAACTGGAAAGAAGTTGGTGGAAAGGATGCGCGTATCACCGTTGTCAATAAGGCAGAAGGCCGCTCGACGCTGGAGCTTTTTCTACAGCACTTCAAACTCAAGAACAGCCAGATAAAAGCCCAAGCTGTGATTGGCGAAAATCAGCAGGGTATTAAAACCGTGGCGGGCAACCCAGGAGCCATTGGTTACGTTTCCATCGGTAGTGCCGAGTTTGAAGAAAAACAAGGCACACCTATCAAACTGTTACCCATGAACGGCGTCGCGGCTACCGTGGAAAACGTCCGCGCGGGACGATTCCCACTGTCACGACCGCTCAATCTGGTCACCAAGGGCGTGCCCCCCGCATTGGCCAAGCGATTTATCGACTTTGCACGCTCCAGGAGGGTAAATGATCTCATCGAGGCGCAATTCTTTGTCCCAGTGGAACGCTGACCAGCGTTTGGCACCGCTGCTCGCCTTGCTAGCCGCAGGCGCAGCACTGATACTTCTTTTGGTGGTAGGCTTTTTGATACACGAAGCGTGGCCGGTGCTGAATGCAGGCGGTTGGCAGCGTTTTTTTGCCGATGACAACTGGTATCCATTGGAAGGTCGTTTCGGTTTGCTGTCCATGGTCTGGGCTACATTCGCTGCCGCGTTCGGGGCGGTACTGTTGGCCGTGCCGCTTGGTCTGGCAGGGGCGATATTCCAGTGCTTCTATGCACCGCCCGCTATCGCCAAGCTGTATCGTTCAGTGCTAGCGTTACTTGCCGGTATTCCATCGGTAGTGTATGGCCTATGGGGATTGACTGTGCTGGTGCCGTTAGTCGCCCATTGGCAGCCGCTAGGCACCAGCCTGCTGAGCGCAATCCTGATTCTGGCGTTAATGATTCTGCCCACAGTAACGCTCACCAGTGCGACAGCGCTGGGTGCAGTGCCAAAATCCTTGTTGAATGGCGCTGCCGCGCTAGGACTAACACAGAAAGGCACCATTCTCGGGGTGACCGTGCCTGCTGCCCGTAATGGCATACTCAGTGGCATTTTGCTCGCCACTGTGCGTGCCCTCGGTGAGACCATGGCAGTGCTGATGGTGGCAGGTAATGTCGTCCAGAATCCCACCAGCTTGTTCGAACCGGTTCGTGTCCTGACTGCCAATATCGCACTTGAAATGGCCTACGCCACCGGCACCCATCGTGCCGGCCTGTTTGCTTCCGGTCTGCTTCTGACATCGCTGGTGCTGCTGCTTGCCTGGCTGGCGGCACGGGTAACGGATAACCTGCGCCATGTCTGATCGCGCCTTCACCCATGCCATCTGGGGCGCCGCGCTACTGGTGGCGTGTACTTTTTTCTGGTTGCTGGGCGACCTGATCTGGCGTGGTGTGCCGCATCTGTCATGGCAGTTTTTTATATCGGCACCGTCGAACGCAGGGCGCGCTGGCGGCATCGCACCCATCCTGGTCTCTACGCTGTTGATTCTCGCCGTGGCGATGGCGGCAGCGATTCCATTGGGTCTCGGTGCTGCTGTATGGTTGGCCGAGTATGCCCAGCACAAAGTTGCGCTGGGACGGGCCGTCCGTCTGAGTCTCGATGTGCTGGCCGGGGTGCCATCCATCGTTTTCGGGCTGTTTGGCAATGCTTTCTTCAGCATGTTTCTAGGGCTCGGGTTCTCGATCCTCTCGGGCGGGTTGACCTTGGCCTGCATGATTCTGCCCATCTTCATTCGCACCAGCGAAGCTGGACTTTCTTCCATTGGTGCAGACTGGCGTCAAAGCGCGGCTGCACTGGGTATGACGCGTGCGACTGCCTTATGGCATATCCTGCTGCGAGCCGCTGCGCCAAGCATTGTCGCAGGATTCATATTAGGCATGGGCCGCGCCACGGCCGAGACTGCGGCGTTGATCTTCACTAGCGGCTACGTGGACCGCATGCCTGGCTCGCTGTCCGACTCCGGTCGTTCGCTCGCCGTTCATATCTACGATCTATCGATGAACGTCACTGGTGGTGATGCGGCGGCCTATGCCTCCGCCTTGGTATTGGTCTTGTTGATCGTTGCCATCAACAGCAGTGCGTTTGCGCTTTCCGATCGATGGATGACCAGGAGAATCACCCTATCATGAAATTATTGAGCGACGAACCTGTCACTACCTATACGGTAGGCGATGTTGAACCGGGGCCACCATGCTGCGATCCGGTGCCGCACCTTCGCGTGACCAATCTCTCAGTTGCCTATGACGCAACCACTGTGCTGGATGATGTATCGCTCGATATCAACAAGGGCTGCATCACTGCACTAATCGGGCCTTCGGGCTGCGGCAAGACCAGTTTTCTGTCCGCCCTCAACCGGCTGACCGATTTGATTCCAGGGGCGCGGGTTCAAGGCCGCATCCAATTTGAAGACACCAATTTGCTTGGCGCTGATGTTGACGTCATGGCACTGCGTCGACGCATCGGGATGATCTTCCAGAAACCAAACCCATTTCCGCTTTCCATCCGTCGCAATCTGGAACTTCCTTTGCGCGAACACGGGGTACACCATCGTGATCAATTGGCGCACAAAATCGAAACTGCGTTACGTGACGTGGGATTGTGGCACGAGGTGAGCAACCGGCTCGACAGTCCAGCGCTTGCGCTCTCCGGCGGTCAGCAGCAGCGGCTATGTATTGCCCGCGCCCTGATTCTGGAGCCGACAATTCTGCTCATGGACGAACCTTGCAGCGCCCTCGACCCAATCTCATCAGGAGTCGTGGAGGAACTCATTCAGCGCTTGCGGGGTCGCTATACCGTAGTGATCGTCACGCATAACCTAGCTCAGGCGAGGCGCATCGCCAACTATGCCGCCTTTTTCTGGATGAAAGAACGTGTGGGCAAGTTGATTGAATTTGGCCGTAGCCAATGTCTGTTTGAAACGCCGATTAATCCACTAACTGCAGCGTATGTCGCAGGGGTAAGTGGATGACGAACGGCCGGCTGCCTCTTTCGATCTCCAGCCTCCCATTGCCGCTACACACGACAGGTCAAATGCACCATTAGCGCGGCCCACGCTTGACTGATTCCAAAGCAGTTTGCGAGCCGCTCGAATCTCTATCGCTAAGAGTGTGAGATAAGCCGTAACAGCCATCTTTAATCTTAGGGGCGACGATCCTTTTGTAGCGGTCAAGTATGGCTCGCCAAAAATCACTTGATTCTCAGCAGTGCCATGGGCAAGGTTTTTGCGGCGAGGTTTCTAGAGGAGGCTGGACTTATTTTAAATACGCCCAGTGTGTGCGCTTTTCACCCACAGAAATGTAGTTCGGTAGGTTTAGATTTGAGGTTCGCAAGTTTCTAATGGGTCACGCAATACACACCATTTATTGAAATCCCAATCGAAAGCGAGATGCTGATATGCCAGGAAACCTCGGCTTCCCGCCTCGCCACCAAACCTGGCAGTTTCTGTCCTGCCGCCCATGCCCACCTGAGAATTTTATGCGGCACTACAGCGTCTCTTCGCAGTTCACCTTCCGTCGCAGTGTTGACCTCTGCAGTGCATCCACCCGGAAATTGAACGTGAACGACACCAGCACATCAAACTGCCCATCGGTCAGCATCACCCGGGTAAGCCGCAGGACGGTAATTGTCAACTACGTGATCAATGGGCTTTTGGAAGCGTTTAGTTGCAAGCAGGCTGCTCGAACCGACGACGGACGATCAGCACTGAACGTGACAGAAATATTCATCGTTGTACTCCCCTCTTAGCTGACTTTCGCCGGAGCAGGTTTTCTCATACTCGCGGCGACCCCAAACTTGCGATGTCTAAAGCGGTGCCGGATCGGTGCCGCTTTGAACCTTGACGATAGGCCAATCCTGATTCGCGCATACCGCGCTGACGGCCCATCGAGGGACTGAATCGAGAAATCACAAGAGGGGTAGCGCATGGTGCCGACCGGCGTGCTGATTGGCCAGATCATGATGGTTTTCACCACCGCATTGCTGGGGCTATGGAGTGCCACCCAGTGGACGGCGGCTGCACTGGGATACCAGATACGCCTCGGCGCGCCATGGTTCGACCTGCTCGGTATGCCGGTCTATCACCCGTGGCGGCTGTTCGAGTGGTGGTACTTCTTCGATGCCTACGCGCCTGACATTTTCCTGCGCGGCGGTGTCATCGCGGCATCCAGCGGTTTCGCCGGTGCCCTCGTCGCAATTGCGATGTCTGTGTGGCGTGCGCGGCAGTCCAAACTGGTCACGACCTACGGCTCGGCGCGCTGGGCACTCCCCGCTGAAATCCGCCATTCCGGCTTGACCGGACCCACCGGGGTTTTCCTCGGCCGCAAGGACGGCAACTACCTGCGCCACGAAGGTCCCGAGCATGTGATGGCCTTCGCGCCGACGCGATCCGGCAAGGGTGTCGGCCTGGTGGTGCCTACACTGCTTTCGTGGCCCGGCTCCGCCGTGATCCACGACATCAAGGGCGAGAACTGGAACTTGACGGCCGGTTGGCGCTCGCGCTTCTCGCATTGCCTGCTGTTCAACCCGACCGATGCGAAATCGGCCGCCTACAACCCTCTGCTCGAAGTGCGGCGCGGCATGCACGAAGTGCGCGACGTGCAGAACATCGCCGACATCCTGGTCGATCCCGAAGGCGCGCTGGAGCGGCGCAATCATTGGGAAAAGACTTCCCATGCCCTGCTGGTCGGTGCGATCCTGCATGTGCTCTACGCCAGCGAGGACAAGACGCTGCGCGGCGTCGCCAACTTCCTGTCCGATCCTGCCAGCCCGTTCGAAGTCACATTGCACCGGATGATGACGACGCGACACCTGGGAGAAACACCGCACCCGGTGGTCGCTTCTGCCGCACGCGAAGTTCTGAACAAAAGCGAAAACGAACGATCCGGTGTGCTGTCCACCGCGATGAGTTTCCTGGGTCTCTACCGCGATCCCACGGTAGCCGAAGTGACCTCGCGCTGCGACTGGCGCATCGCCGACCTGATTGATGCCGATCACCCCGTATCACTGTACTTGGTGGTGCCGCCTTCGGATATCAGCCGCACCAAGCCCTTGATCCGGCTGATCCTCAACCAGATCGGCCGACGCCTGACCGAGTCGCTTGATGGTTCGGACGGCATCGCCCGCCGCCACAAGCTACTGCTGATGCTCGACGAGTTCCCGGCACTGGGGCGGCTCGACTTCTTCGAGAGTGCGCTGGCCTTCATGGCCGGCTACGGACTGCGCGCATTTCTCATTGCGCAGTCGCTCAACCAGATCGACAAGGCCTACGGGCAAAACCACTCCATCCTCGATAACTGCCATGTGCGCATCGCGTTCGCCACCAACGACGAACGCACGGCCAAACGTATTTCGGAAGCACTGGGCACCGCAACCGAACTGCGCGCGCAGCGCAACTACGCCGGCCACCGGCTGGCCCCGTGGCTCGGCCATTTGATGGTTTCGCGGCAAGAGACGGCACGACCACTACTCACGCCCGGCGAGATCATGCAACTGCCGCCCGACGAAGAGGTGGTGATGGTGTCCGGCCATCCACCGATCAAGGCGCAAAAAATTCGCTACTACCTCGATGCGAATTTCAAGACGCGCATGCAGGCGCCGCCGCCATTGCAACTCGGGCACTACGCCGACGCACCGCCATTGCGGCCAGACGATTGGACCGGGCTGGCTATACCCGGCCCCGCCGCACCGATTCCCGGCTTGGCCATCCCCGCACACGGCGGGGCCATCGACGACGGTGGCCACCAGCAGCAGCCGGAACTGTCCGAAGTCGTATTCACGCCGGAACCAGAACACGCAATGGACGACTTGGGCCTGTTCGATGACGACGACCTGTCGCTGCCCACCCAGCTCGATCCACGCCTGCTACGCACGGCGCGGCTAGCCGCACTTGACCCTGATGACGGGATATCCCTATGAGCCGCACACGCCTGAACCTTTTCATCGAACCCGAGCACGCCAGGCGGCTCGACGAGCTGGCGACCATGAAGGGCCTGTCCAAGTCCTCCATCATCGCCGCCGCGCTGGCCTCGTTCCTGTCGCCCGACTCAGGCGACCAGCGCGAAGCCGCCATCGCCAAGCGATTGGATCGACTATCCCGCCAGCTCGACAAGCTGGAGCGGGATCAGAACATCCTGATCGAGACGCTGGCCCTCTATGTGCGCTATTTCCTCACCGTCAGCACCCCGGTGCCGGAAGCACATCAGGAAGCGGCACGCGCTCAAGGCCGCGCGCGCTTCGAGCAGTTTATCGAACAACTCGGTCGGCATTTGCTGCGCGGGCGCAGCCTGGTCAAGGACATCGTCGAGGAAATGCAACCCGACCCCAACCAGTTCTTCGGCCCGCAGGAAACCGTTCGCGCCGCAGCGCCTGCCGACGAATCCGAGGGAACGCCATCATGACCAGCCCGCCGCGCGATCAAGGCTTGTCGGCCTCGCTGGCACTGGAACGTCGCGTGCGCATGCTGCGCACGGCCATGGGGCCGGACATCGCCAAGGCCTTGAACGACCCCGACGTAGTGGAAGTCATGCTCAACCCCGACGGTTCGCTGTGGATCGATCGACTAAGCACTGGGCGCGAACCGCTGGGCGTCAGCCTCACGCCTGCCGACGGCGAACGGATCATCCGGCTGGTCGCCGCCCATGTGCGTACTGAAGTGCATGCAGGCAAGCCGCTGTTGTCCGCCGAACTGCCCGAAACGGGCGAACGCTTCGAGGGCGCGCTACCGCCCGTGACACCGGGGCCGGTCTTCGCGCTTCGCAAACGCGCAGTCAACCTGATCCGGCTCGACACCTATGTGGCCGACGGCATCTTGACCGAGGCGCAGGCAACGTTCCTGCGAACAGCCGTGCGCGAACGCCAGAACATCCTGATCGCGGGTGGCACCAGCACCGGCAAGACCACGCTGGCGAACGCCCTGCTCGACGAAATCGCCGCCACCGGCGACCGCGTGATCGTGCTCGAAGACACGGTTGAGCTGCAATGCACGGCACGCGACCACGTCCCGCTGCGCACCCGTGCCGGTGTCGTGACCATGGCCGAGCTGGTGCGCTCGACCCTGCGGCTGCGGCCGGACCGCATCGTCGTAGGCGAGGTGCGCGGCGCCGAAGCACTTGACCTGCTCAAGGCCTGGGGCACCGGCCATCCGGGTGGCATCGCCACCGTCCACGCCGGTTCCGCAGCGGGCGCGTTGCTGCGGCTGGAACAACTGATTCTCGAAGTCGCCGTGACCGCACCACGCGCCCTGATCGCCGAGGCCGTGAACGTCATCGTCTACATCGCCGGTCGCGGCCATGCGCGCCGCGTGCAGGAAATCGCCCGCGTCACCGGCTTCGACAGCCACGGCTACCAACTCAGCGCGGAGCTGATGCCTTCTTTCCCATCACTTTCATCAACACCCGGAGAACTGTCATGACACCTTTGCACATTTCAAACACTTCAAACACTTCCGTAAATCCGCTTCTGCACAACGCCCGCCTTCAGGTCGGTATGCAGATCATCATCATGGCGGCGCTGTTGCTGTGCGTGGCGCTGCCTGCGCACGCAGCGGGCTCGAACATGCCGTGGGAGGCACCGCTGCAATCGGTGCTGGAGTCCATCCAGGGGCCGGTGGCCCGCATCATCGCGGTGATCATCATCATTACCACCGGCCTGACGCTGGCGTTCGGCGACACCAGCGGTGGCTTTCGCAAGTTGGTGCAGATCGTCTTCGGCCTGTCGATCGCATTCGCCGCATCCTCGTTCTTCCTGACCTTCTTCAGCTTTGCCGGTGGAGCGGTGATCGCATGAACGCGCTGACTGCTGATGCACCCGGCTTTGAAGTGCCGCTGCACCGTTCGTTGACCGAACCCATTTTACTGGGCGGCGCGCCGCGCACGGTTGCGATTGCCAACGGCACGCTGGCCGCTGCGGTCGGTCTCGGGTTGCAACTCTGGCTCCCCGGTCTTGCGCTGTGGATCGTCGGGCACTCGTTGGCCGTGTGGGGCGCGCGGCTGGACGCGCAGTTCATGGCGGTGTTCGCGCGACACATCAAGCATCGCATGTTGTTGGACGTATGAGACCCACGGAGAACACGCCATGATGCATCTTGCCGAATACCGCAAACGCCCCGCCCTGCTGGCCGACTGGCTACCCTGGGCCGGACTGGTCGCGCCCGGCGTTGTGTTAAACAAGGACGGCTCGTTCCAGCGCACCGCGCGCTTTCGCGGACCAGACCTGGACAGCGCAACGCAGGGCGAACTGGTCGCCACATCTGCGCGGTTGAACAACGCGCTACGTCGGCTTGGTTCCGGCTGGGCGCTGTTCGTGGAGGCCGAACGGCGCGAAGCGGCGAACTATCCAAATTCTACGTTCCGCGAGCCGCTGTCCTGGCTGGTCGATGAAGAACGCCGCGCCGCATTCGAGGAAGCCGATAGCCACTTCGAAAGCGCGTACCACCTGACGCTGCTGTACCTGCCGCCAGAGGAATCGACGGCGCGCGCTGCCAAGCTGCTCTATGAGAACAGCAAGGTCGAAGGCGTGGACTGGCGTGAACGGCTGGAAGGCTTCGTGTCGGAGACCGAACGTTTCTTCGGCCTGCTCGAAGGCGTGATGCCTGAAATCGTCTGGCTCGATGACGGCCAGACACTGACCTATCTGCATGCCTGCGTGTCCACGCGACGCCATCCAGTGGCCGTGCCCGAGGTGCCTATGTACCTCGATGCGCTGCTGGCAGACGAGCCATTGACAGGTGGCCTCGCACCGATGCTCGGGAGCCAGAATCTGCGCGTGATGTCGGTGCGTGGCTTTCCGACTTCGACCTGGCCTGGCTTGCTCGACGACCTAAACCGCCTGGGCTTTGCCTACCGCTGGAGCACACGCTTTCTGTGCCTGGACAAAGCCGAATCCGAGCGCGAGTTGGGTCGGCTGCGCCGCCAGTGGTTCGCCAAGCGCAAGAACATCGTGGCGTTGCTGCGCGAGACCATCTTTCAGCAGGAAAGCCCGCTGGTGGATTCCGATGCCTCGAACAAGGCAGCGGATGCCGATGCCGCACTGCAGGAACTGGGCAGTGACCAGGTGTCATTCGGCTACGTCACCGCCACCGTGACGGTACTCGATACCGATGCGACGGCCGCCGACGAAAAGCTGCGCGCGGTGGAGCGGACGATCCAGGGCCGGGGCTTCGTCACCATTGCCGAAACCTTGAATGCGGTCGATGCCTGGCTGTCGTCGATCCCCGGCCATGCCTATGCCAACGTGCGCCAGCCCATTGTCTCGACCTTGAATCTGGCCCACATGCTGCCGGTGTCGGCGGTGTGGGCAGGGCAAGAGCGCAATGCGCATCTTGACGGCCCGCCGCTGATTGTGACCCGCACTGATGGCGCGACGCCGTTCCGGCTGGTCACGCACATCGGCGACGTGGGCAACACGCTTGTAGTCGGCCCCATCGGCATGGGCAAGTCGGTGCTGCTGGCCACATTGGCCATGCAGTTCCGCCGCTATGCCGGATCGCGCATCTTCGCTTTCGACATGGGACGCTCCATTCGCGCCACCGTGCTTGGGCTGGGTGGCGAGCACTACGACTTGGGCGCGGACGGTGCCATCGCCTTCCAGCCGCTGGCCCGCATCGACCAGGACAGCTACCATGCCTGGGCGGCCGAGTGGGTCGAAGGCCGCTTGATTCACGAAGGCGTGGCCGTTGGGCCAGACGTGAAGGACGCTGTGTGGTCCGCGCTGAACAGTCTCGCCAGCGCGCCGCTTGACCAGCGCACCCTGACCGGCTTATCTGTACTGCTGCAATCCAACGCGCTGCGGCAGGCCTTGCAACCCTATGTACTGGGCGGTGCACACGGCAAGCTGCTGGATGCCGACCACGACCGGCTGGGTTTCGCCGACGTGCAGTGCTTCGAGATGGAAGAACTGATGCACAGCAAAGCGGCTGCGCTGGCCGTGCTGCGCTACCTGTTCGCCCGCTTCGAGGAACGTCTTGATGGTGCCCCAACATTATTGATTCTCGATGAAGCCTGGCTGTTCCTCGATGACCCGGTGTTCGCCGCGCGCATTCGCCAGTGGCTCAAGACGCTGCGCAAAAAGAACGTGTCGGTGATCTTCGCCACGCAATCGCTGGCGGACATCAAGGATTCCAGTATTGCGCCAGCCATCATCGAGAGCTGCGTGAACCGTATCTTCTTGCCCAATCCGCAGGCGACCGAGCCGCAGATTCGCTCAATCTACGAAGGCTTCGGCCTCAATGCGCGGCAGATCGAGATCGTGGCGACCGCAAGCCCCAAGCGCGATTACTACTACCAGTCGCGGCTCGGCAATCGGGTCTTCGATCTGGGACTCGGGCCGGTGACGCTGGCGTTTGCTGGCGCAGCCAAGCCCGAAGACCAGCGCGCCATCGACGCCGTTTCCGCGTCGGTGCCACCTGCGGACTTCGCAGCCGCCTGGCTGCGTCATCGCGGCCTCGACTGGGCCGCGGATCTGATCCCGTCCTTTCCCTTCACTCCCCAGGAGAAGCAACCATGAAAAAGACCTTGCTTGCCATCGCCGCTGCCGTACTCATGACCGTAATGCCCTCGGTACAGGCGACGGTGGTGGTCATCGATCCGGCCAACTTGATTCAGAACATCCTGACCGCTGCCCGTACTCTGCAGCAGATCAACAACCAGATCCAGCAACTGCAGAACGAAGCGCAGATGCTGACCAACCAGGCGAAGAACCTGACCAGTCTCCCCTTCAGCGCGCTCAATCAACTGCAATCTGCACTGTCCGCGACGAACCAGCTGCTGCAGCAGGCACAGGGGCTGTCATTGAATCTGACGCAGATGGAGACCCAGTTTGCGCAGCTCTATCCCGCTGCCTACACTTCCTCGACCCCGGCAAACCAGATGGCGCTCGACGCCAGCCAGCGTTGGCAGAACTCACTGGAGGCACTGCGCACCGCGACCGAAGTGCAGTCGCAGTCGGTGCAGAATTTCGCCTCTGACGAACAGACCTTGAGCGACCTCGTAAACAACAGCCAGTCGGCGGTCGGTGCTTTGCAAGCCACGCAGGCGACGAACCAGTTACTCGCCTTGCAAGCCCGGCAGGCGATTCAGGCGCAGCAGCTTCAGATCACGCAAGACCGCGCCGTCGCCCTCGAACAGGCGCGGCAGGTCGCGGTGCATGCGCGTGCCGCCGAGGTGCGCAACCGCTTCCATGGCACCGGCACACCGTATACGCCATACAGCGTCAACTTCTACGGCAATTGAGAAAACGTGATCATGAAAACCCTCCTCATCGCTGCCGCCTGCACCGTGCTGCTGGCCGCGTGCGGCAAACCGGAACCAGCCGAGTCCGTCGAATCGCTGATGGCGAATCCTGATCGCCTGAAGGAAGTCCGCGCGCAGTGCAAGGCCGGCCATGACAAAGTGGGTGACGCCCTGTGCAACAGGGCCGCCGAAGCCACGCGGCGGCGCTTCATGGGCAGCGGCACGCCGTACACGCCAACCCCGCCGTTCGCTGCGACACCCGCCTCCTCGCCGAAAGAGTGACCCCATGAACGACCTGTCGGTCATCGACCACTTCCTCGATGTCTTCTCGCACTACATCGACTCGGGTTTCGGCCTGCTGCATGGCGAGGTGGCGTTTCTCACCGCCACGCTGGTGGTGATCGACATGACGCTGGCCGGGCTGTTCTGGGCCATGGGCGGCGAGGACGTGATCGGCAGGCTGATCAAAAAGACGCTCTACGTCGGTGCCTTCGCTTTCATCATCGGCAACTTCAACAATCTGGCAGGCATCCTGTTCCACTCGTTTGCCGGACTCGGACTGGTGGCGTCCGGTTCCACGCTGACAGAAACGCAGTTTCTGCAGCCGGGCCATCTGGCCAAGGTCGGCGTCGATGCTGCGCAACCAATCATGGCGCAGATCAGCGACCTGACCGGCTTCCCCGAGGTGTTCGCGAACCTCGATGTCATCTCGGTGCTGTTTCTCGCCTGGCTGGTGGTGATCGTGAGCTTCTTCGTGCTCGCGGTGCAGCTCTTCGTCACGCTGATCGAATTCAAGCTGACCACGCTCGCGGGTTTCGTACTGGTGCCGTTTGCGTTATGGAACAAAACCGCATTCCTCGCCGAGAGGGTGCTGGGCAACGTGGTGTCGTCAGGCATCAAGGTGCTGGTGCTGGCGGTGATTGTGGGCATCGGTACGGGACTGTTTGCGCAGTTCCAGGTGCCGCCCAACACCGAACCCTCCATCGACCTGGCGTTGACCATCATGCTGGCCTCGCTGGCGATGCTGGGACTGGGGATCTTCGGGCCGGGAATTGCCACCGGACTGGTAGCCGGTGCACCGCAGCTCGGCGCGGGTGCGGCGGCCGGAACAGCGCTGGGGGCTGCTGGTTTGGCGGTGGCCGGTGGTGCCGCTATCGCGACAGGTGGCGCAGCGGTAGCGGCGGGTGCGCGCATGGCGCCAGGCGCTGCGCGCGCGGCCATCGGTGGCGCTGCATCGGCTGGGCGTGCAAGCAGCGCTATGGCCAGCGGTGCGAAGACCGCCTACCAGGCTGGCGCCGCCGCATCGGGTGGCGGTGGTGTTCGTGCTGCAGGTGCTGGCCTCGCCAATGTGGCAAAAAGCGGTGCCGGTGCAGTTGGCCAGCGTGTCGCGGCCGGTGCGAAAGCGGTCAAGGATCGCGTAGCCAATTTCGTCGCGGAAGCGGCTACGCCTGCGGCGGCAGCGAGTTCCACCGAATCGGCCGATGCAGCCGAAGCCAAGCCCTCAACGGCAGAGCCCGCCTGGGCCAAACAAATGCGCCGCAAACAGCAGGTGAGCCATGCGGCCACCACGGCGGCGCACACCCTGCGCTCGGGCGATCACGGCGGCAGCGGTGCCAGCCCGAGCCTGCGCGACGATTCGAACCACTAAGGAAGTTTAACGGAGATCAGTTCATGCGATTCAAACGACCCCAGGTGCGGTACTCGGAAACGCCCGAGCCCGTCACCCCCTACCAGGCCGCCGCGCAGGACTGGGACCAGCGCATCGGTAGCGCCCGCGTGCAGGCGAAGAACTGGCGGCTGATGGCCTTCGGCTGCCTATCGCTCGCGCTGCTGATGGCCGGTGGACTGGTGTGGCGCTCGGCACAGTCCATCGTCACGCCTTATGTGGTCGAGGTCGCCACCGGCGGTCAGGTACGCGCGGTGGGCGAGGCCGCCACGCCGTACAAGCCAAACGACGCGCAGATCGCCTACCACCTGGCGCGCTTTCTCACCGACGTGCGCTCGCTGTCGATTGATCCCATCGTGGTGCGGCAGAACTGGCTCGAAGCCTACGACTACACCACCGACAAGGGTGCGGCCACGCTGAACGACTACGCGCGCGTCAACGATCCGTTTGCGCGCATCGGCCAGACCTCGACGGCCGTCGAGATCTCCAGCGTCGTGCGCGCCAGCGAATCCTCGTTCCAGGTGCGCTGGGTCGAGCGCAGCTATGTGAACGGTTCGCCCTCTGGCGTCGAGCGCTGGACGGCTGTGCTATCCATCGTGCTGCAACCGCCGCGTACCGAGGAGCGACTGCGCAAGAACCCCCTAGGAATTTACGTGAACGGCCTTTCCTGGAGCCGTGAACTCGACGCGATCGAAGGAGCCAAGAAACCATGAAAACTCAAATCCGTATTTACGTTTTGCTGTTGATCCTGATCGCCGCCTTGACGACTGTCAGTGGTTGCGCCACACACGGCAAGCCGCCGCCGGACATCACGCTGGACGAACCCGTCGCGGCGCACGCGCTGCCGGAGCCGCCCAAACCCATCGAGGTAGTCGAAGTGCCGAAGCTACTGCCGCTGCCGGAACAATTGAAGCCGCTGGCGAGCACGCCCGAGGACAAGCCAGTCGCCGAATCGCCCGACGAGAAGGTTCGTGTGGCGCGCGCCAATGCCGAAGCCCGCGTGGCCCCCAGCCGCGAAGGCTATATAAACGCGATCCAGGTCTGGCCCTACAGCGATGGCGCGCTGTATCAGCTCTACACCAGTCCGGGGCGTGTCACTGTTATCACCTTGCAGCAGGGTGAGGAACTGGTGACGGTCTCGGCCGGCGACACCGTGCGCTGGATAGTGGGTGACACGGCCAGCGGTTCGGGTGCCAGTCTGCGTGTGAACATACTCGTGAAGCCGACGCGCATCGGACTGAAGACGAATCTCGTCATCACCACCAACCGCCGCACCTACCTGCTCGAAATGTCGTCGACGCCGCAGGCGTGGATGGCATCGGCATCGTGGGATTATCCGAAGGACCGCATGCTGGCCTTGCAGAAGCAGGCGCAGCAGGCTCAGGCGGCGGCGCCAGTGGACTCGGGCTTGTCGCTGGAGCAGATCAAGTTCCGCTACGCCATCACCGGCGACAGCCCACCATGGAAACCGCTACGCGCGTTCGATGACGGCGAGCGGGTCTACATCCAATTCCCTGCTGGCATCGCGCAGGGCGAGCTGCCGCCGCTATTCGTGATCGGGCAGCAGGGCGATGGCCAACTCGTAAACTACCGCTTCCGCTCGCCCTACTACGTGGTTGATCGGCTGTTCGGTGCAGCCGAGTTGCGGCTAGGTGCGGACAAGGCCGCCGTCGTTCGCATCGAACGCACCGATGGCGTAGTTAGCACGGCGCGGAGGTATTGAGCATGAGCACGTCCGCCACACCGCAGACGCCGCCGACGGGGACAGATAAGGCCGACCCGGACGCCTTGGCTCTGCGCGCTTCGCCGCGCCCAGTCACGCGGCTCAATCGGCGCATGCTGGCGGTGCTTGCAGGGACGCTCGGCATCGTCATCCTGGGTGCCACGCTCTGGTCCTTGCAGCCACACAAGCGCGAACGCAACCCGGCCACCGAGCTGTACAACGTGGATCGCGTCTCACGGGCCGAGAGCCTGGATCAATTGCCGAAGGACTATTCCAAAGTGCCGGTGGCCGCCAAGCCAGTGCCCGTTTTGGGCGAGCCATTGCCGGGCGACTTGGGTCCGGCCATAGTGGCGCAGCGCAATGCGGGAGCGCCCGCGCAGACTGGGCGCATTGCACAGCCAGGTGATGCCGACGAAGCGGCACATTCGGGGGTTTTCTTTCGCAGCGGTGCGGTGAAAGCAGCGCCGTCGCCTACTGCGAATTCCGCCATGCCCGAGTCGGTATCTGGCAACCAGCCATTCAATCCGATGGCGCCTGCGGCTGCATCGGCGCAACCGAGCGACCCGACGGCGGTGCAAAACCGGCAGGATCAGAAGCAGGCGTTTGTCGCCACTGGCGGCCCAACCAACGATAGCGCCACCCGCAATCCGTCCAGCTTGCAACTGCCAGCCTCGCCCTATCAGGTGATGGCGGGCACCATCATTCCGGCGGCGCTGGTGACGGGCATCAACTCCGACTTGCCGGGACAGGTCATCGCCAATGTCACCGAGGCGGTCTACGACACGGCCACGGGTCGCTTCCTCCTCATTCCGCAGGGGTCGCGACTGATCGGCCGCTACGACAGCCAGGTGGCCTTCGGTCAGCGACGGGTACTGCTGGTGTGGACACGCTTGATCCTGCCCGATACCTCGTCGATTTCGCTCGACCGTCTGCCCGGCATCGATCCGGCAGGTTATGCCGGACTGGAAGATGGCGTCGATTGGCATTGGGATCGCATTCTCGCTGGTGCCGCGTTGTCCACGCTGGTCGGCGTGGGTGCTGAGCTGGCAGCACCCAACAATAGCGGCAGTACCGGTAGCGTCACCGTCGCCGTTCGACAGAGCGCGCAGGACACCGTTAACCAGACCGGTCAGGAGATCACGAAACGCAACGTGAGCATCCAGCCGACGCTCACCATCCGGCCCGGTTTCCCGATGCGGGTCATGGTGAACAAGGATCTGATCCTGCGGCCGTACCAGCCGCTGTTCTTCCAGAGAGGATCGTCGCAATGAGCATATCCACCAGCAAGCTGCGGCTAGGGCCGCTGCCCAAAACCGAAACCGTCAAAATCACCATCGCGCTCACCACCGCGTTGAAGGCCGATTTGGAACGCTACGCCGCGCTGCACGCTCAGACCTACGGCGAGCCGATTGATGCCGCGACGCTGATCCCGCACATGCTCGAAGCGTTCATGGCGCGGGATCGCGGGTTTAAGCGGGCAGTATTACCGCGTGCCATTGCTGCACAGAGAAATGAAAAAGCCGCCCCTAGTTGAACAAGGACGGCTCTCCAAATTGGTGCCCGAGGCCGGAATCGAACCGGCACGACCGTGAGGTCGAGGGATTTTCTTACCACTTCGGCTTTCGCCGCCAGCGCGAACGCTGTTCGTGGTCTGGAGCACGCCTTCACCATAGCCTTGCGGCCGTAGGTGCCCGCCGTCTGCTCTCTACACCTTCCCTCGAATCTTTCGATCCGGGGCTTGGCTCGGTGTTGGCTCGGATGCTTGCAGCATCCAGGGCGTTCGCCGAATTTGACGGGCTTCACCTCCGGGGTTTCCCCTGGAGGGCTCAAATTGCTTCAAGTCCCTTGTGTCTACCAATTTCACCACTCGGGCTAACTTGGCTCGTTGCCGAACCGATGTTTCGCCTAGCTACGCTAGGCTTGTTTCAACTGCACCTCTCTACTGGCCCCTACATGACACCTAGCAGCCAGAGGGCTGTTGGGGCCATTTGCACTAAAGCCCGGGAAACCCGCGCCATTTCAAGCTCTGCACCTACATCCCTGATGAGAAAAAGACTTGACAAAGGAGATTTTAAGTCCCTTGTGTCTACCAATTTCACCACCCGGGCATGCAAACTGTGCCTATGAAATATCTCGCGGGGGAAAACCACGCAGGGATACTGGAGGCGCGACCCGGAATCGAACCGAGGTACACGGCTTTGCAGGCCGCTGCATAACCACTCTGCCATCGCGCCATGATTGAAAGTCCATGACTGAAACCAAGACTAAGGTCAAACTAAAAAGGGAAAACGTTTAAACGTTTTCCCTTTCCTTGAAATCTGGAGCGGGAGAAGAGTCTCGAACTCTCGACCTCAACCTTGGCAAGGTTGCGCTCTACCAACTGAGCTACTCCCGCAAAACAGGCCCGAATTATAACGTTCATGTCTCGGCTGTCAATGCTTCAACGCAGATATCTCTCGCCAGGCCTTTAATAAATAATAGCCCATGGACCACAACGTCAGCACAGCCGCCGCCCAAAGCAGCCAAGCGCCTAGCTCTTGCACATCAATCGGGCCTAGCGGCGCATGCCATAACAACATCGGAATAGCAGTCATTTGCGCTGCGGTTTTAAATTTACCGACAAAAGAAACGGCCACGCTTTTCGCCGCACCTATCCTCGCCATCCATTCGCGCAAGGCAGAAATGGCAATCTCGCGTCCGATAATGACAAATGCCAGCAAAGCATCCGCACGCCCCAACTGCACTAGCATCACCAGGGCGGCAGCCACCATCAACTTGTCCGCTACAGGATCAAGAAACTCGCCAAAGGCAGAGGTTTGATTCAGCTTGCGTGCAAGCCATCCGTCAAGCCAATCGGTAATCGCTGCGACAACGAATGCACCTGTCGCAATCAAGTTCTGTTCAAACGAAGTCAGTGGTAGGTAAAAAACGCCAACGACGACGGGAATGAGCGAAATTCTGCCCCAGGTCAGCACATTCGGAATATTCAATTTCATGAGCGTAATTGGGTATAAATGGCCTCGGCCAAATGGCGCGAGATGCCAGCCACACGGCACAAGTCTTCGATTGTAGCCGCACGCACACCGTCCAGCCCGCCAAATTGCGCCAGCAGATTTCTGCGCCGTGCCGGGCCGATGCCGGCAATATCTTCCAGCTTTGAGTGGCCACGCGCCCTGGCGCGCCGTGCGCGATGGCCAACGATGGCAAAGCGGTGCGCTTCGTCACGAATTTCCTGCAGCAGATGAAAGCCCGCGTTGTCCATGGCTAATTGTAGCGGCTGGCTGCGACCATGCACAAACAGGATTTCCAGGCCAGGCTTTCTGCCTTCGCCTTTGGCCACACCAACGCTTTGCAAATGATCCAGCCCCAGTTCGGCAAAGACTTCCCGTGCGATACCATGCTGGCCCTTGCCACCATCAATGAGCACCAAATCAGGCATCAGCGCCGCATCACCGGCGCCGACTTTCTGGTAACGCCGCATCAATGCCTGACGCATGGCAGCATAGTCGTCGCCGCCGGTGATGCCGCCGATATTGAAACGGCGATAGTCGCTTTTCTTCATCGCGCCATCCACACACACCACGCACGAGGCAACGGTACCCTCGCCCATCGTGTGACTGATATCGAAGCATTCGATGCGACGTGGTGGATCAGGCAGATCCAGCGCCTCCTGCAATGCCACAAGGCGGCTGCCGGAACGTGTTTTGGCCTGCTTGCGGGAAGTCATCGCGAGTCGCGCATTATTCTCTGCCATCGCCAGCCAGGCGCGCTCCATTTCGTTTTTCGGCGGCCCCGTTTGCAAACCCGGCAGCCCCTCTGGCATCTCATCCAGCGGCCAGGGGCTGAGTATGATGCGCGCCGGTATGGGTTTATCGGCATAGTGCTGTTCCACAAATGCCGCCAGGACTTCGCTCGCCTCGACGCCCCCGGTGGCTTGCGGAAAGTAGGCGCGATCGCCCATGTGCAGGCCGCCGCGCACCATCGCCAGATTAACGCACGGCTCGCCGTGTTCCACCACCGCCGCGATGATATCGACATCCGCTTCGCGCGTGGAGCTGACATATTGCCGATGCAGCACGGCCTGCAAGGATTTGATCTGGTCGCGCAACATCGCCGCGTCTTCAAATTTGAGCTGCTCAGCTGCCTCGCTCATGCGCACGCTGAGATTGTTGATGACTTCAGAATGTTTGCCACGCAAAAAAAGTTCTGCCAGACGCACGTCTGCTGCGTAATTTTCGGCCGAGATCAAACCAACGCAGGGCGCTTTGCAGCGCTGAATCTGGTGCAGCAAACACGGCCGCGACCGATGCGCGAACACCGCGTTTTCACAGGTGCGCAGCAAGAAGGCCTTCTGCACCAGCTGGATGCTTTCGCGCACCGCCAGCGCATTCGGAAACGGGCCGAAGTAACGCGACTTTTTATCAAAGCTGCCGCGATGATAAAACAACCGCGGAAAGGTACCGCCCGACAACCCGATGTAGGGGTATGACTTGTCGTCACGAAACAGGATGTTGTATTTCGGGACGAGCTTCTTGATCAGCGTGTTTTCCAGGATCAACGCCTCGGCTTCCGAGCGCGTGGCCGTCACTTCCATGTGCGCGACTTGCTGCAACATCAGCGCGATGCGCGGACTGTGGCCGGTCTTCTGAAAGTACGACGCCACGCGGCGCTTGAGGTTTTTCGCCTTGCCCACGTACAGCACACCACCGCTGGCATCGAGCATGCGATACACGCCCGGCGCATCCGTCAGCATGGCGAGAAAGCCGTGGCTGTCAAAGTTCGTTGCGGATGAGGCTGAAGACATGCGAAAAGTCGGCGCCGGTGAGACGGCGCGTTTGCGTGTTGTAACGGCTGCAATGATAACTGTCGATGAGTACGCGGCCATCCGGCAGCACATGACGCGCGGCGTGTGCAAAAGCGAAGGCCGACTGCTTGAGCCCGGCGGCCATCAGCACGGCCTTGTGCGCCACCAGCCCCAAGGCGAGGATCACGCGCACTTCAGGCGCGGCGATCAACTCGTCTGCCAGCCAGCGATTGCAGGTTTTTATCTCGCTCGTTTCCGGTTTGTTTTGCGGCGGCAAACATTTCACGGCATTGGTAATGCGGCAGTCGATCAATTGCAAGCCATCGTCCGCCGCGACAGACACCGGCCGCGAAGCAAAGCCGAATGCATGCAAGGTTTCATACAGCAAAATGCCTGCATAGTCGCCCGTGAATGGCCGGCCGCTGCGGTTGGCACCATGCATGCCGGGCGCAAGACCCACGATCAGCAGGCGCGCCTTCGGGTCGCCAAAGGGCAACACCGGCCGCGCGTGATAATCCGGACAGTTGCCGCGCACATCCGCAAGAAAAATTGCCAGGCGCGGGCATTCCGTACAGCGTAAAAGTGAATTCATTCGGATAGGATACCGCCTCTCATGCTGAACGCGCTATCTTCCACCCCTGCTGCCCACGCTATTCGCTGCGACATTTTTTGTGTCGTCGTCGATAACTATGGCGACGCCGGTGTGTGCTGGCGTCTTGCCCGACAGCTGGGCGAGGAATACGGCTGGCAAGTGCGGCTGTACATCGACAATCCGGCACCGCTCGATCGGCTCGCCCCCGACCATGCCCAAAGTCCGGTCGCCGTTGTGCCCTGGCCGCACGCTGTGTCGTCCCCCGTGCCGCCGGATGCACCACACAACAACCCGGCCGACGTAGTCATCGAAGCCTTTGCCTGCACGCTGCCCGAGGAGTACACCGAGGCCATGGCGCGGCGCGAGAAAAAACCTGTGTGGCTCAATCTCGACTATCTCTCGGCCGAAGAATGGGTCGGCAAGATGCACCGCATGCCTTCACCTCACCCGCGTCTGCCGCTGGTCAAACATTTTTTCTTTCCTGGATTTGATGAGCACAGCGGTGGTTTGTTGCGTGAAGCCGACTATGACGACCGCCGCCAAGCGTTCGATGCCGCCGCTTTTCGCACCGAATTCGGCCTGCCGGAAAAAGCGCCGAACGAGCTGACCATTTCCCTGTTCAGCTATCCCGCCGCGCCCGTCGCGCAACTGATACAGGCGTTGGCGCAGGAAAATCGTCCCATCCACTTGTTGCAGCCGGGCAGCAACGCTGCCGCATCCACGCATGGCGCATTGAGCACGCACCCGCTGCCCTTTTTGCCGCAATCCCGTTTTGATGAACTGCTCTGGTCTTGTGACCTGAATTTCGTGCGGGGCGAGGATTCTTTCGTACGCGCCCAGTGGGCGGGCAAACCTTTTGTCTGGCAGATTTATTCGCAGGCCGACGATGTGCATCGGGTAAAGCTCGACGCTTTTCTTCATCGTTACATACGAAAAATCGGCGCTGATGACACGGCAATTGATGCTCTAAACACTTTCTGGTACGGCTGGAATGGCATAGGCGAACTCAACTGGCCCGCCTTTGCCGCTGCGCTGCCCGCCTTGACTCCCGCAGCGCAGCACTGGTCTGCTACGCTCGCCAGGCAAACGAATCTTGCCAGCAATCTTGTACAGTTCTGCCTTGACCGGCTAAAATGATCAATTAACCTTCTTCTCGTCCCATTCTGCTGGAAGCAAACACATGAAAATCGCCCAAGAACTCCGCGCCGGTAATGTCATCATGGTCGGCAATGACCCCCTCGTTGTACAAAAAGCCGAATACAACAAATCCGGCCGCAGCTCGGCAGTTGTCAAATTCAAATTCAAGAACCTGCTTACCGGCGCTGCGTCTGAAGCCGTCTACAAGGCCGATGATAAATTTGACCAAGTCGTGCCCGATCGCAAAGAATGTACTTACTCCTACTTCGCCGAGCCCATGTTTGTTTTCATGGACACCGATTACAACCAGTATGAAGTCGAAGCCGAAAACATGGGTGATGCCGTCAATTACATTGAGGATGGCATGCCGGTTGAAGTGGTGTTCTATGATGGCAAAGCG
Organism: Rugosibacter sp.; assembly: GCA_004322535.1. GTDB lineage: Bacteria > Pseudomonadota > Gammaproteobacteria > Burkholderiales > Rhodocyclaceae > Rugosibacter. The sequence goes on along the minus strand of SCUZ01000016.1, from coordinate 6,394 downwards.
ATTTCCATTGAAATGCCAAACAGCGTCGTGCGCGAAGTTGTCTATACCGAACCCGCAGTGAAAGGCGACACTTCTGGCAAAGTCATGAAACCCGCCAAAATCACTACCGGATTTACGTTACCTGTGCCCCTGTTCGTCGAGATTGGCGACAAAATTGAAATTGACACCCGCACAGCAGAATATCGCAACCGGGTTAAATAACGTTCAGCCTAGTTTTTTAGTCTGAGTTTTTACTCCCCCGCCTGTAAACTCAATGACAAACACAACCACTCCGGCTCAACCCGCTCAGCCTGCCAAGTCCGCAAAATCAGGGATGCTCAAATTTCTGATCATTCCCTTGCTGATTGCGCCGTTGTTGTTTGCTGCCTATGTCTGGTTGGCATTTCAGTATTCTTACGCTGATGGCGAGCGTGCGGGCTTTGTGCAAAAGCTCTCGCGCAAGGGCTGGCTATGCAAAACGTGGGAAGGCGAATTGACTCTGGTCGCTGTTCCCGGCTCAATGCCGGAAAAGTTTTTCTTCACTGTACGCGACGATGCACTTGCTGCAAAACTCAACAGCCAGATGGGGCAGCGCGTTGCCGTCACTTATGAGCAACACAAAGGCTTACCCGGCACCTGTTTTGGTGAAACGGAATACTTCCTGCGGGATAGTCGCGCTGTCACTAATTCTTGACACTTTGTGCGATTAGCCACGGCTCGTTGCAGGTCAGTGTAAAAACCAGCGCGCAACCGCTACGACCGCATTGATCCCAACGTGCCATGCGCCTTACTGAACTTAAGCTACCCCTCGATCACACGCCAGACCACTTGCGGGCGGCGATTATCAAGCGCCTCGGCATCGCTCCTGATGAACTGCTCGACTTTCAAGTTTATCGCCGCAGCGTGGATGCACGTAAGTCTTCGGCCGTCATTCTCACCTATACGCTGGATGTCACGCTGAAAAACGAACAGGCGGTGGCAAGCCGCCTGCAAGGTACCCCGCATATCGTGCAAACGCCGGATACGCAATATCACTTCGTCACGCAAGCACCGGCAACACCAGCGCAGAAACATCCGCGCCCCGTGGTGATTGGCACCGGGCCGTGCGGTTTGTTTGCGGGTTTGCTTTTAGCGCAGATGGGGTTTCGCCCGCTGATTCTCGAACGGGGGAAGTCTGTTCGAGAGCGCACCCAGGACACTTGGAAGTTCTGGCGCCAGGGCGTACTCAATCCGGAATCCAATGTGCAATTTGGCGAAGGCGGCGCGGGCACTTTTTCTGATGGCAAGCTCTACAGCCAGATTCGGGACCCAGAATATCGCAGCCGCAAAGTATTGACCGAATTTATCAAAGCTGGTGCGCCAGAAGAAATACTGTATGTGGCCAAACCCCACATCGGTACGTTTCGCCTGGTATCGGTGGTGGAAAACATGCGCGCCAGCATTGAGGCGCTCGGCGGTGAAATTCGCTTTCAAAGCCACATTACTGATATTCAAATCGAGCAAGGCCAAGTGCGCGGCCTGCTGCTCGCCAACGGAGAACATGTCGTCGCCGATCATGTGATTCTGGCGGTGGGCCATAGCGCGCGCGATACCTTCTACCAGCTTCACGCACGCGGTGTTTTTCTCGAAGCCAAACCGTTCTCGATTGGCGTGCGGATTGAACATCCACAATCGCTCATTGATCAGGTGCGTTACGGCAAAGCGGCCGGACACCCTATTCTGGGTGCGGCGGATTACAAACTCGTCCATCACGCTAAAAACGCACGCTCAGCCTATAGTTTTTGCATGTGTCCCGGCGGCACGGTGGTTGCTGCGGCCTCTGAGCCCGGACGTCTGGTCACCAATGGCATGAGCCAGTATTCACGCAATGAGCGCAACGCCAACAGTGCCATTGTGGTGGGCATTACACCGGCAGATTATTCAGGGGGTCCGCTTGCCGGAATCGAGTATCAACGGCATTGGGAGTCAATTGCTTTTGTCACCGGTGGCAGCAATTACCATGCGCCCGCGCAACGGGTGGGCGATTTTCTTGCGCAACGGCCATCCACCGCGCTGGGTGAGGTGCACCCGTCATATACCCCGGGGATTCATCTCACCGATCTGTCTTTGTGTCTGCCTGAATTTGTTATCACCACACTGCGCGAAGCATTGCCCGCTTTCGGCAAACAAATTCGCGGTTTCGCCATGGGAGACGCTTTAATGACGGGGGTAGAAACGCGCACATCGTCCCCGGTGCGCATCACACGAAACGAGCATTACCAAAGCATGAATACACGCGGCCTGTTTCCTGCCGGGGAAGGGGCAGGCTATGCCGGAGGGATTTTATCGGCCGCCATTGACGGCATCAAAATCGCTGAAGCAGTTGCACTCAGCCTGACACAGACGTGACGAAGCGCGGCCGGCACTTCGTCATTACTCTACAGGGTTAAGCGCTCTTTAGACTTCCGCAGCGGCAAGCGCCAGCTCAGCTGCCCGGCGGGTTTTTCCGGCACGTGCAGGCATATGGCACAGCCCGCACACATATCCACGGGTAGGATCAAACGCATGGGTGACAAAATCACCACCGCATTCGCGGCAGGTGGCCATTTGCAACATTTTTGCATCAAAAAACCGCACCATAGTCCACGCCCGCGTGAGCGAAAGCACGACATCCATACTGCCTCGCTCGATCTGCTCAACATACATGCGGTAAGACTTGATGATCAGCTCCAGCCCTTTTAATTGCGTATGTTTCTGAAAAAAACGGTAATACGCCATGAACAAGGAAGCATGAATATTCGGCTGCCAGGTCATGAACCAGTCGGTTGAAAAAGGCAGCATGCCTTTTGGGGGGGATTCTCCCTTGACCTCTTTATAGAGTTTAAGCAGGCGTTCACGAGAAAGATTGGTCTCCGCTTCGAGCAGTTGCAAACGAGCACCGAGCTTTACCAGATCAACCGCCAGACGAATTTCATTCGCCTCCGTAATAACGGATTTATTCTTCATTCACGCCTCCGCACCAGCAAAAATACGAAAAAATCAGGAAAAACCGTATATCAAGCAATAGTGGCAACAGGACGACCGGCGGCGAGAATCGCCGCATGCACATGCGCGGCGCCTCGGTCACGCTCGTGATTGGCCAGCAGATCAAGCAGCAAGGTGTCGTCAAAACGGAAGTTGCACAACAACATGTCTGAGCTAGCCATTTTTAGCACTTGACCCGGCGTGAGGCGCATCAAAACATCGGCAATTTCTTCGCTGATACCCAACCGAAAAATGGCCGCTTCACGATCCGAGCGAACCATGCTTTGCGCCAACATCAAATAGGAAAGGTTGACTTCTTTTATATCGTTGTAGGCATCAGTTTTCATCATGCACTCCCTCGCAGTAGATATTATTAATACTCACGGTGTACTCACTTGCTCAACTCCCAACCGGAATTACAGCAATTGCATGATTGCACAGACAGAGACAAGGAAGATAGCAATAGAAAAACCATTCTATTGTCGGAATTGGATACATCTATTTGTAAGGTTTTTGCTTACATATTCGCCGTATCTGCACATTAGAGAAAAGAGTAACTCATGCGGATTCCATGAAATACCTATGCATCAACGCAAAACATTTTGGCGCGTTAAACTCTCGCCATGGATCCCCTTCTGAAATTCTGCAGCGTTTGTGGCGCACCTGTCAGTCAGCGAGTACCGGCGGGCGACTCTTTGTTGCGTCATGTATGCACGGCGTGCGACACGATTCATTACCGCAACCCGCGCTTGGTCGTTGGCAGCTTGCCTGAATGGGGTGATCGCATCTTGTTGTGTCGGCGTGCCATTGAACCAGGCTATGGCAAATGGACACTACCTGCAGGTTTTATGGAAAACGGTGAAACGGTTGCCAATGCAGCCATTCGCGAAACCTCGGAGGAAGCTTGCGCACGCATTGCATTAGATAATCTGTTCAGCCTCATCAGCGTGCCGCACATTGATCAAGTGCATGTGATCTATCGCGCACAGTTGCTCGACCTGGATTTTTCTGCAGGCGAAGAAACACTCGAATTACGCTTGTTTAGCGAAGAGGAAATTCCCTGGAATGACATCGCGTTTCGCACCATACACCTCACCTTGCGCCATTACTTTGCCGACCGCCGCGCAGGGCACTTTCGTTTTCACGAAGAAACCATCTCGCCTCCGCTATCGTCCCAGCAGGACACGCGCTAAAGCAAACCGGTTTTAAGCGGCGGACTTAATCCGCGCCTCACCCATCGTTGATATCAAACACCACCGGCAAGACAACCGAAAAAGCCTTGCCGCGCAGCACATCTGGCACAGGCGTGTGCTGCGCACCAGCTTCAATCATGGTTTGCGCCGCCCGATCAAGCGCTGCATGGCCGCTGGATTTATTCAGGATTACCGTTGCTAATCCTGCGCTATCCACTGCAAGAAAAATCTCCACCGTGCCTGCCCAACCTGCGGCGAGCGCCTGTGCCGGGTAACGCTTAAAGCGTCGCGACTGCGTTGCCAGCCCCAACCGATACCGCCGCAAGCCATCGGCAGACAATCCCGCAGCAGACGCCGGATTTTGCGAATCATTTCGCTGTCCGTTGCGTTGATCACCCTGCTGATCATTTGTTGCCGCCACCGACATGCCGGGCACTGTAGCGGATCTCACCGGCTCAGTTGATCCGGCTGCTTGCTTCGCTGGTAAAGCATCAGTCATCATGGGCAAGGTGCGATCCGGCAGCTGTGCAACGGGCACTTTAAGGCTCTGCTGTTCTTGGCGTGCTGGCGACACGGAAGTTAACACCGGGGGCATCAGTCGCCTATGGACAGGTGGGTGCGTAGACACATGGGGCGGCCCTGCTGTAACAACCGGAGTGGCTGGCGCCATGGCCGCAGGTGCCAAACGCAAACGCGCGATTAACCCGGGTGCCGAACCGGATGTTGATCCCTGCTGCACCTGGCGTAACCCGCCCAATGACAACAACACACCGTGCAGAAACAAAGAGCAAAGCAGCGCAAACCAAAGCTGTCGCCGGGTTAATCCACGTTGTTCTCTGCTATCAAAAGTCATCGCACTCTGTTAAATTCGCTGTATTACAGGATTCTACGAGATGACCTCCTATCCGCTGATTCTTACTCTGGATCAATATGGCGTACCGCATCGCTGGGTTACCTGGCAGCATGCATGCGTTTATGTGGCGCGCGACCTCGTGGCGTGGGATACGGGCGATACGGAATTCACTTTTTATGGCGGACAAAACCGCATCACCGGGGAGCGTTCCGCTTTATGTACCCGCAGCATCATTGCCATTCGCGGCAAAGCCTTGTTTGGCCGCGCTCTGCGTCCAATCCCCCCGTTATCAAATCGCGAACTGTTTCATCGTGACCGCAGCATCTGCGCCTATTGTGTCAAGGAATTCCCTCCCCATCGGCTAACGCGCGATCACGTTCTACCCGTTTCTCAAGGCGGCCGTGATGCATGGATGAATGTTGTCACCGCTTGTCGTACCTGCAACCAATCCAAGGGGGGGCGCACGCCCGAACAAGCCCGCATGCAACTTGCCTATGCGCCCTACGTGCCGAACAAAGCGGAATACCTGATTCTCAGTAACCGCCGCATTTTGGCCGACCAAATGGATTTTCTGGCTCGCCACGTGCCCTCGCAAAGCCGCTTGCGCGTCGGGCAGACTTAGCGTGCAAGACCCATCTGGCAGGGCTTTTTTTCCTGCTTCGTTGCCACGCATTCACCCTGTAGTTACCCTGTAGTTACCCTGTAGTTACCGCACGAATTCAATGTATTTCACGTGTTGGTGCAATGCGTCCTTATAATGCTTCCCCGGGCACGCTTTGTGTGCCTGCCCCCAACCCACCATGCCACCCACGCTCTCCTCGCTATCCGCACAGCCCAAGCCGCTGACGTCCTATCGTAAATACTGGGCGCATCGTTTCGGCACCGCACCCTTCCTGCCGATGTCGCGCGCCGAAATGGATGTGCTCGGTTGGGATGAATGTGACATCATTCTTGTCACGGGCGATGCCTACATCGACCATCCCAGCTTCGGCATGGCGCTGGTCGGACGGCTGCTCGAAGCGCAAGGCTTTCGCGTCGGCATCATCAGTCAGCCTGACTGGCATTCGGCGGATGACTTCAAGCGCTTGGGCAAACCCAAACTGTTTTTCGGCATCACCGCCGGCAATATGGATTCGATGGTGAATCGCTACACCTCGGATAAAAAGATACGCTCGGATGACGCCTACACGCCCCATGCTGCGGCCGACCGTCGCCCCGATCGCGCGGTGATTGTGTATTCACAACGCGCGCGCGAAGCCTTTCCTGATGCACCGCTGATCATAGGCAGCATCGAAGCCAGCCTGCGCCGCATCGCGCATTACGATTACTGGTCGGACAAAGTGCGGCGCTCTATCCTGCCGGATGC
>SCUZ01000015.1 GCA_004322535.1 Rugosibacter sp. | reverse complement strand
GGTAAGTCGATCGCGTTTGATGTTCCGGCTGGCCCACGCATCCGTCTCTTTGCGGATATTCAGCAGTTGGGTTATGTGTCCGGATTTGAAGGGCCCGATTGGGTGGCACCGAAAGCGATTCGTGGCACGGCAGCGCCACTCAATATCAATCACGTGGCTATTACGTCGCCCGATCCGGAACGCTGCAGCGCTTTTTTGGCCGACATGCTGGGATTTCTGACATCGGAAAAAATCGTCGATGAAAAGGGCAAAACCATTTCAGCATTGTTGTTCCGCATGGCAAAAAATGTAGGCGGACAGGAAATTGCCATCTACCCCGGCACGGAAGTGAAGCTGCATCATATTGCCTTTACCAAAGAAGATTCATCAGACATCCTGTCGGATGGTTATTTCTTGAGGAGCGACGGGGTAGAGCTTGATTTGCTTGGCCCGTTGCGTCAGCCCTACGGCAACACCTTTTCGGTGCACTTTTTCGATTACTGCGGTGTGCGGCTGGAACTCTGCGCAGTTGGGCGGATGACGGAAGTGCATCCTGAAATCCAGCCCGTGGTGTGGTCAACATCCAATTTGCGAGAAGCGCTGTCGTATTACGATGAAGCGCTGGTGCCTGAAGAATTTTTCATGCCTTGCCTCTAGGTTGCATGGTTTAACCATTGGTGTAAAGCACGTGGCGGTGCTTGTTTCTCGTGCACCGCCGTGTTGCCAGCGCCGACTTTTTGATTTTTTCTGGAGCTGAAATGAACCTTGTCAAAATTATTGCCGGGCCTGACGGCAAATCGCTTTTTCAGGACACCCCGATCACCTTGACCGACAAAGGCAAGTTTGGGCGGTTTTCTGATTTACAAGTGGTGCCGGGCTTCATGTTCCGTGAAGCCGATGCCGATTACGCCTCGGGCTGGCATGTGGTGCCTAATCCCGTGTATCTGATTTTTCTGGGTGGGCAGGTTGAAATCACTGTCGGCACGGGTGAGAAACGCGTGTTTGGCGCAGGGTCGGTGATCTATGCCGACGATATGACCGGCGAAGGTCACAGCACACGCTCTGTTTCCAGTGATCCGGTGCAGTCCATTCTCATCAATTTACCCGTTAAGGTATAAGCCAATAGTTTTATGGAAATCAAAGATAACGGTTTTGTAGTGACCGGTGCTAGCTCAGGGCTGGGTGCGGCAACTGCACGCATGCTGGTAGCGCAAGGTGGACGCGTGATCCTGGCGGATGTTAATCCGCAAGGTGAGCAGCTGGCGGCCGAGTTGGGCGTCAATGCACGGTTTGTTGTAACGGATGTCACCGATCCAAAGAGTGCACAAGCAGCAATCGACGCCTGTTTGACGACGTTTGGCAACCTGCGCGGGCTGGTGAATTGCGCAGGTATTGCGCCTGGCGAGAAAGTCGTGGGTAAAGAGGGCGCGCATTCGTTGGATACTTTTGCACGGGCCATCAATATCAATCTGATTGGCAGCTTTAACATGTTGCGTCTGGCAGCCAAGGCGATGACGGAGCAGTCCCCCTTGGCCGAGAATGAACGGGGGGTAATTGTTAATACGGCGTCCATTGCGGCGTTTGAAGGCCAGATCGGGCAAGCGGCTTATTCAGCTTCTAAAGGCGGTATTGTGGCGATGACGCTGCCCATAGCACGAGAGCTCGCGCGCCACGGCATTCGCGTGATGGCGATTGCGCCAGGCGTGTTCGAGACGCCCATGCTGATGGGATTGCCTGAAAATGTGCGTGAGGCCCTGGGTCAATCGGTGCCTTATCCGCCACGTCTTGGGCGTCCTGCAGAGTTCGCCGGTCTGGTGCAACACATCATTGGCAACCTTATGCTCAATGGCGAAGTCATTCGTCTGGATGGCGCCATACGTGTGCAGCCGCGTTGAGGCGCTGTAAAAATGACGCTGTAAAAATTCAAGGAAAAGAAATGGCAAACGCAATAGTAGAAAAACTGGCAAACAATGATCCGGTAGTCATCCTCGGTGCAGCAAGAACGCCGATTGGTTCTTTTCAAGGCAAACTCGCCGGACTCACCGCACCTGAGTTGGGTGCCGTGGCGATTCGTGAGGCTGTTAAGCGTGCAGGCATTGCGTCTTCATCGATTGATGAAGTGCTGTTCGGTACCTGTTTGTTTGCCGGTCAAAGACAGGCGCCAGCACGGCAAGCCGCATTAGGTGGCGGGCTGCCAGGTTCTGCCGGATGCACCACGCTCACCAAAATGTGCGGCTCGGCCATGAAGGCCGTGATGCTGGGGCACGATGTCTTGCTGGCAGGCAGTTCAAGCATGGTGGTCGCGGGGGGGATGGAATCGATGAGCAACGCGCCCTACATGCTGCCACGTGCGCGTACAGGTTATCGCTTAGGCCATCAGAAAGTGCTTGACCACATGCTCACCGATGGTCTGGAAGATGCCGTCGAAGGACGACTCATGGGCGACTTTGCCTGCGCCTGGGCTGAGCAAAATACCTTTACCCGCGAGGAGCAGGATCGTTACGCAACGGTGTCAACACAACGTGCAAAATCGGCCAACATCGATGGCAGCTTCGATTGGGAAATTGCGCCTGTTACCATCAAAGGCCGAGCTGGCGAGACAATAATGAACAAGGATGAAACGCCGTTTGCGGTCAATGTCGAAAAAATTCCAACATTGAAACCTGCGTTTCGCCCCAATGGCACCATTACGCCAGCGAACGCGAGCTCGATTTCTGATGGTGCTGCTGCGCTGGTGCTCACACGGCAATCGACAGCAACGCAGCAAGGCTTAAAACCGCTGGCGCGCATTGTGGGCCACGCAACCTATGCAGCAGATATGGCCTCGTTTCCCGGTGCGCCTGTTCATGCGATTGAAAAGCTGTTTGCCAAAACGGGCTGGACAACGCAGGACGTTGATCTGTTCGAGGTGAATGAAGCGTTTGCTGTGGTGGCACTTGGCGCCATGCGGGCATTGGATATCCCGCATGAAAAAATGAACGTGCATGGTGGTGCCTGCGCGCTGGGTCATCCGGTGGGATCGACGGGTGCACGCATCATGGTGACGCTGATTGGCGCATTGCGCCAGCGTGGCTTAAAGCGCGGGGTTGCCAGCTTATGCATCGGCGGTGGCGAAGCAACAGCCATTGCTATCGAACTTTTATAAAGAGAGCGTTATGAAAAAAACCACGACGACGCATGTCCTGATTGGCGGTGGCATGCATTTTGAAGAGTTTGCTTTGGGCTATCGTTTCAGAACGCGTGGACGTACCGTGACGGAAGCCGACTTGGTGAATTTTGTTAACCTGGCTTGGTTTACCGAAGAGCTCTTTACGAATGCGGAAGACCGCGATGGCATGCTGCTCAAAGGCCGCGTAGTGCCTGGTGCGCTGGTCTATTCGTTTGCCGAAGGCTTGTTGATGCCTTCCATGCAGGATACCGGCATGGCCTTCTTGGGTGCCGAGATCAAGATTCCAGCTGCTACTTGCGTGGGCGATACGATCCATGTGGAATGTGAGGTCATCATGGTGCGCCCGAGCTCAAAACCGGGTCGAGGCATGGTGCAGACCATGAATCAAGTGGTTAATCAAAAGGGTGCCGTGGTACTGACCTACAACCCCACGCGTTTGATCAAGGCAAGATCCTGATTTTTATTTGTTTGAAAAGAATAAGCGATGCATATCCAGAATAAGTTTTTTATCAATGGCGAGTGGGTTACCCCCCATGCGACAGCCACCATTGATGTTTTCAATCCGGCAACGGATGAGCCATTAGGCGTGATACCGGACGCTGACGCAGCGGATGTCAACCGTGCCGTAGCCGCAGCGAGAGACGCGCAAGCCGCGTGGAGCGCAACATCGTCAGCAGTGCGTGCTGACTTTATCGAGCGCATTTGCGCTGGATTAAAAGCCCGCACGGAAGCTTTGACGGATCTGATTGCCACGGATATTGGCATGCCACGCAAAATGGGCCGCCGCATGCAGGTAGGGTTGCCGATTCAGATTCTCGAAGTCTGTGCGCGCCATGCGCGTGAGTTTGATTTTGAAGAGCAAGTCGGTAAATCCTTGGTGCTGCGAGAGCCCATCGGTGTTGCAGCGTGCATTACACCGTGGAATTATCCGTTATTCCAGATTGCCACCAAGCTCGGACCCGCCCTTGCCACGGGGTGCACCGTGGTTTGGAAACCATCTGAAGTCGCACCGCTGGCGACGTTTGTACTCGCTGAAATTATTCAAGAGGCGGGTTTGCCGCCGGGTGTTTTTAATTTGATCACTGGCTATGGCCCGACTGCCGGCGAGGCTTTGGTGACACACCCGGATGTCAATTTAATTTCCATGACCGGCTCAACCCGCGCAGGCGCGAGGATTGGTGCGTTAGCAGCTGAACGCATGAAACGCGTGACATTGGAATTGGGCGGCAAGTCCGCTGCGGTGGTATTGGATGATGCTGATCTTGAAGCGGCGGTGCGTGCGACGGTAAATTCCTGTTTTCTGAATTCTGGCCAAACTTGCTTGGCGCTGACGCGTCTGATTGTGCCAGAGACGCAATATGCGGAAGCGGCAAAGATAGCTACCGAAGTAGCTGCCCGCTTTACGGTGGGCGACCCTATGGGCGATACCGCAAAATTGGGCCCCTTGGTGTCTGCCGCTCAGCGTGATCGCGTGGTGGGCATGATTCGGCAAGGCATTGCACAAGGCGCCGAGCTGTTGTGCGGTGGCCCGGATCGTCCTGCGGGGTTTGATCGTGGCTGTTATGTTCAACCCACGGTATTCGGCCGCGTTGCACCCGATAGCGTGATTGCCCAGGAAGAAATTTTCGGTCCGGTGCTGAGCATCATCACCTGCCGCGATGAAGAAGAAGCCATTGCCATTGCCAATGGCACGGCCTACGGACTTTCGGGGGCAGTGTGGTCTGTTGATTCGGCGCGTGCGCTGCGTGTTGCGCGGCGTTTGCAAACCGGCCAGGTGGAAATCAATGGTGGCGCTTTTAATATCGAAGCGCCGTTTGGGGGGTATAAACAGTCAGGTCTGGGCCGCGAAATGGGGCGCTATGGGCTGGAAGAATTCCTTCAGTACAAATCGCTGCAGCTGCCTGCCTGATTTCACCAGGAGTTTTGCATGAGCGAGCTGACCAAAGAAGTGGCCATCATCACGGCAGCTTCCCAAGGCATGGGCGCGGCATGTGCCCGCACCTTGGCAGCACGAGGTTATAAAGTGGTTTTGATGGCGCGCTCTGAGCGCGTCATCCACTTGGCGAAGGAGTTAGGCGGTGTCGGTTTGCAAGGCTCGGTGACTGAACCGGATGATCTCAAACACCTGGTTGATCTGGCGTTGGCTACCTATGGCCGAATTGATGCCGTCGTAAACAATACAGGCCATGCAGCGAGCGGAGAGCTGCTGGTTTTGAGTGATGATGACTGGCATGCCGCGCTTGATCTTTTGTTGTTGAATGTGGTGCGCATGTCACGTTTGGTGACGCCGGTTTTCGAGCGGCAGGGGAGTGGGGCGATGGTGAATATTTCCACCTACGGCGCGAAGGAGCCCACGCCGGGTTACCCTATCTCTTCGGCCATTCGCGCCGCGTTGTCGAGTTTTGCCAAGCTGTATGCGACACGCTATGCGGCAGCGGGAATTCGCATGAACAACGTGTTGCCGGGTTTTATTGACAGCTTTCCTGTCGATGAGGCGACGTGTGCCATGATTCCCATGGCGCGTGCCGGTCGGGTGAATGAAATTGCGCAAACCGTGGCGTTTCTGCTCTCATCGGGCAGTGGCTATATCACGGGCCAGGATATCCTTGTTGAAGGCGGACTGACGCATGCTGCGTAAAGTCGTTTTACATTGACGGTATTGTATTAACTGCTGCGTAAAGCGAGGTAAGCGTGCGTGAGCATTGGGTGACGATAGAGCCATAGACGCCGTCCAAACCAACCATCCGCTCGATCTTTCACCACTACTCGGGGAATGGCTGTAATGGGCGTCTTTGCCGTGCAGGTTTCTTTATTCACGGTGTAAAGATGGGTGAATCCCGCGCTGTGTGCCACGGTCTGGTAATCGGCATCAAAGTAGCCTTGAGGCCAGCACAGATGCGGCGACACAGTGCCCAGATGCGCTTCCAGCGCCGCGCGTGAAGCGGCTAAATCTTCAGCTAGCTTTATTCGACGCGCTTGCGGGTCGCTCACCAGCCGATCCCAACGTTGATGGGTGTGGGTGTGGGAGTGAAATTCAAGGCTGCCTGCTTTGTGCATTTCGGCCACTTCGCTCCAGCGCAGCATGACCTCATCCGTTTGTCCCGCAGCAATTTTTTCCATGCAGGTGCGATGGGAGGGGGTGAGCGCCGTGTTGTACGCCGTATCACCAGCGCCGACTTTTCTTGAATGATGGTGCACCGGCTCACGCGGCTCGCCTTCACCTAGCCAGCCGGTGATGATAAATAACACCGCTTTAAATCCGAATGCCTGCAATATCGGGTGTGCATAAAGATAGTTATCGAGATAGCCATCATCAAAGGTGATCATCACGGATTTTTCAGGTAACGGCGTACCGGCCAAAAAGGCCGCCAGATCATCGGCGCCTATGCTGCGGTAATTGTGCCGGGCGAGCCAAGCCATCTGCATGTGAAATGTCTCGGGAGAGACAGTCACAAGGCCTGGGTTGGGGCTGACATGGTGATACATCAAGACCGGAATGCCCTGCGCAGTTTTCATGGATCAGCTTTTTGCAGCCAGTAGTTTTTGATACACGGCCAGCATGCCCTCGACCATCACCTCACGCGAGTAATGTGCTTCTGCCCACTGGCGTGCGGCAATACCCATCGACTGCCGCAAGGGGTTATCGGACAGCAGGCGGATGATGCTGGCGGCAATGGCTGCACTGTCATCGACGGGTACGAGCAGCCCGCTTTTACCATCGCAAACAACCTCGGGCACACCGTCCACGCGGCAGGCGATGGCAGGCACGCCCATGGCAGCCGCTTCAATAAAGGCCGTGCCCAGCGCTTCTTGATGCGTGGGCAGAACAAAAAGATCGAGTGAGGCGAGTACATTGACGACATCACGACGCAAGCCAAGCAGATGCACGTTACGGGTTAAGCCAAGTTCAGTGATGCGTTGATTCAAGTTGTTTGTCTGTGGGCCATCGCCAGCAAAAACAAAGTGTGCGGTAGGAAATTTTTCCAGCACGGTCGGGATGGCTTCAATCAATTCGGCGTGCCCTTTTTTGCGGCGCAAAATTGCCACGGTGCCGATGAGCGGCGTGTCATCGGCTAAGCCAAGCTCTTTCCGCAAGCTGCCAGGTGTCGTGGTTTGATAACGGCCTAAGTCTATGCCCGTGGGCACAGCGGTGATGTGTTCTGCCGGCACCTTGACTGAGGCGAGATAACTCGCGACAAAGCGGCTGACTGTGACGACATGATCCGGCAGTGTGACATAGCTGAATAGGGAAGAAATCGGCAGCGCCAGATGCCGCGTGCGCACGATGCGTGGCCGCTGCCGACCCAGCGTGCGTGCGGCCATGCCCGCTAACTGGGTGTCGCGTCCGCTGTGGGTGTTCACGATGTCGATGCGGCGCGAGGCCATTAAGTGGCGTAGCTGCCACAGTGCGGGCAAGTCGAGTGCGCCGCGCATGGCAATATCAATCACTTCGAAGCCCGCTTCGCGCGCTCGCGCGCCTAAGCGAGCGTTTGGCGGGCAGGCCAGCAACGGTTGGTACCCCAGGGCGCGCAGGCCGATCAACTCATTGAGCGTGCGATTTTCCTGCCCGCCCCAGCCAAGCGATGATTCTGTGTGCAGTATTTTCATGGTCACGGGAACGCTTGTTTGTCCTGCTGGTTTTCTTGTTGTGTTTCAGTGGTTCGTTGCATGCGATAAAAATTGGCATACGCCGCATTTTTTGCCAGCAGTTCGGCGTGACATCCTTCTTCAACAATGCGCCCGGCTTCCAGCACGACAATGCGATCGGCATGTTCGATGGTGGATAAGCGGTGGGCGACAACCAGTGTAGTGCGATTTTTCATCAACACATCCAGCGCCGCCTGCACGTGACGCTCGGATTCGGTATCCAGTGCGGACGTGGCTTCATCGAGGATCAAGATCGGCGCATTTTTCAGGATCGCGCGCGCAATCGCTAATCGCTGGCGTTGCCCGCCCGAGAGCTTGACGCCATTTTCGCCTATCAGCGTGGCAAAACCTTGTGGCATATTTTCGATGAATTCCAGCGCATGAGCTGCGCGTGCTGCTTGCTCGAGCGACGCTTGCGTGACGTCCTCAAGGCCATACGCAATATTGGCGGCAACCGTGTCATTGAAGAGCACGACATCCTGCGATACCAAGGCAATGTTTGCGCGTAATGAGGCAAGGGTCAGTGTTTCGATCGAGTAATCATCGATCAAAATTTCGCCGGATGTAGGGTGATAAAAGCGAGGCAGTAAATTGGCCAGCGAAGTTTTACCACTGCCGGATGTGCCCACGAGTGCTACTGTTTTTCCGGCGGGAAGCGACAGGTTAACGCCAGTCAAGGCTTCACGGGAGGCATCAGGGTAGCGCAGGTGGACATTACGAAAAACGACATTACCACTGGAACGTCCGAGCACCGTGGTACCAAAATCATCCTCAGGCGTTTCACCCATGAGATCGAATACGCTTTCGGCTGCCGCCAGCCCGCGTTGCAGCGGCGCGTTAATATCTGTCAGCCGTTTGAGTGGGGCCAGCAGCATCAGCATGGCGGTAATAAACGACACAAAGCCCCCCACGGTGGCTTGATCGCTGGCAGTGGATTGCTGTATGGCAACCGTAATAATCGTCGCCAGTGCCACGGCAGCAAACAATTGCACAATCGGCCCCAGTGCCGCAGCGGCAATGGTCTGCCGCATGGCCTGGCGGCGCTGCGTTCCACTGGCGGCAGCAAAGCGCCGCCCTTCATAGGATTGACCGCCAAAAATCTTGACCACTTTATGCGCTTCAATGCTTTCTTCGAGCACATGCATGATCTCGCCCATGGCACGTTGCACGCCGCGGCTGGTAGCGCGCAAGCGTTTGCTGAAACCGAGCACCGCCAACGCAATGGCGGGGATCATGACTAACGCAATCAGGCTCAACATCCAGTTGAGATAAAACATCCAGCCTAACAGCCCGACCACGGCGAGTGTGTCTTTGATCAAAATGGTCAGCACGCCCGTGGCTGCCCCGGTTACGCCGGTGACATCGTAGGCGATGCGTGACATCACCGCACCCGACGACTGGTTGTCAAAAAACGTGGTGGGCAGTTGCACCAGGCGTTTGAACATGTCATTGCGCAAGTCCAGCACCACCTTGTTGGAAACCCAGGCCAGCGCATAATCAGCGCAAAAACCAAACACGCCGCGCAACAAAAACACGCCCACAATAATAAGCGGCAACACCCATGGGTTATATACCCCGGTTGTTTTGCCGCCGAAGCCGTTATCCAACAGCGGCTTCATGAGCGCAGGGAACACCGGCTCAGTGGCAGCTGCAATTGCCATGAAGACAATGGCCAGAGCAAACGTACGCCAATAAGGCCGCACATAACCCAGAAGGCGGATATACAACTCGCGGCTGGTAAGCGGTGTGGCGGAGTAACTCGTGTCAGCGCTAAGTGTCATGGTATGCGTACAAAGAAGGGGGGGCTCAGGTGAGAAATAAGATGAAAAATGCTAAAGCAAAGGTGCGCCTCATGCTCGGCGCATTATAAGGGGCATGGTGGTTTGTGCTGCCTGTGAGACGCATCGGGTGGAGCGAGTTTCCGCAGTCGTTTGATTTGTATGAGGTTTCCAAAAAAAGAGAAGTGCGAGGTTTATTTGGCACTTTTCTGTGACAAAATAAGGGAAAATATTTTACTAAATATTTAGTCATTAACTTAGCAAAGGAGACGCAATGAGCAGTAATCCCGAAATTGGTTTATCTATTGTCGCTAACGGTATTGCAACAAATTATCACGACCAGGGTAGCGGGGAACCTGTGTTGATGATCCACGGCTCTGGCCCCGGTGTCACGGCCTTTGCCAATTGGCGCCTAAGCATGCCTGTGTTGGCCAAAAAATTCCGGGTGATTGCCCCCGATATGGTGGGATTTGGTTATACCGAACGTCCGGAAGGGATGCAGTATTCGATGACGAACTGGGTGAGCCATGCGCTCGGCCTGATGGATTCCTTGAAAATTGAACGTGCCCACATTGTGGGAAACTCATTTGGTGGTGGTTTGGCCGCGGCCTTGGCCATTCGTGCACCAGAACGCGTCAAGCGTCTGGTGCTGATGGGTTCTGCCGTTACATCATTCCCGCTTACCCAGGGACTGGATGATGTGTGGGGCTATACGCCTTCATTTGAAAATATGCGCAAGATGATGGATCTCTTTGCCTATGACAGAAATCTGGTCAGCGATGAACTGGCGAGGTTGCGTTATGAAGCCAGCATTCGCCCCGGCTACCAGGAATCCTATTCTCAAATGTTCCCTAGTCCGCGCCAGCGTTCGATTGATGCAATTGTCAGCCGTGAAGAGGATGTCCGCGCGATACCGCATGAAACATTAATTATTCATGGTCGCGAGGATAAGATCATTCCGTTGTCGGCTTCGTACAAGCTGTTTGAGCTGATTTCCAAGTCACAGCTGCATGTGTTTGGGCAGTGTGGTCACTGGACTCAGATCGAGCATGCCGAACGCTTTGCCAAATTGGTTACCGATTTTCTTCTTGAAGCTGCCTGAGTTTATTCCTGATCTTTTTCAATTCGGACGCTGAATCAGCTTTCATTTTTATCATCGGTAAAGTTGCAAGGCAAGTGCGGTTGGCTTGCCAGTTTTTAGTGCTGCAGGCTTGGCGCATGAAGTACTCCCGATGAGTTCCTCATATTTGCCAAGTAATAATCAAGGCATGACGCCAGAAAGTTACTTTCTGGCGCCATGAATAATTTTTTAGGAGTGAGAAAATCCCATGAGCATAACGCTATCTTCGCGGCGGACTTTTTTGCAGGCGACAGTGCGTGGCGGCGCTGCTTTACCGCTACTCACCTCGCTTGGCGTGGCGACCAACGCCATAGCCAGTGACCTGACTGAAACGGAAAACAGTCTTTGTTTGTTTGAGGCAGATGCCGCAATGGGTGCCGATATGGCCGCCGGCGTGCGTCAGATTGGTCTTGCCTATCAAACAGTGACGCTGGATGATGCGGCCGGCTGGAGCGCGATGCTGGATACACTGGAATCTGCCCGTGGCCGTTCGTTGGCCGTGCTGGGGCGTCCAGCCACGGTGTTTGCTGTGCGTGGGATGCTAGAGCCGACTTGGCGCGTGGTGCTCGAAGGGCGACATGGCCGCCAGGTGGGTAGCCAGATGCGGCATGAGTTTGCTGGACTGGATGCGCCGATGAAGCAACTGGCTGGCTGGCTCGATCGTGTGCGTGACCCTGCACAGTACGCTGTTGTGCTTGCATCAATGACGCGGGGTGAGTTTTCTGCGGATGCTGAGCGCAAAACACTTGATTTGAATTCGCACGTTTGGCCGGGTAGCGATCTTGTTTCGCTACTGGCTTGGCCGAAAGGAGTTGTCTGATGGAATCCGTTCTACCCCCCGGAATAAAGCGTGAACAGTTTGCTGCATTGCTTGCTGACCTGAAAAAAGTCGTTGGGCGCGAATTTGTATTTACTGACACCCAATGGGAGTTGCCCGCATATAACGATGCCTATCTAACCACGCCGGCAGAGTTGCATCAGCCCTCAGCAGCTGTCGCGCCAGCTAATGTAGAAGAATTGCAGCGCGTGCTGGAAGTGGCACGCCATTACAAGGCACCATTGTGGACCATTTCAACCGGTAAAAACTTTGCCTATGGCGGCCCGGCACCACGTAAAGCGGGCTACATTGTGCTCGATCTCAAGCGCATGAATCGCATTCTTGAGGTGAATGAAAAGCATGGTTATGCCGTTGTGGAACCCGGCGTGAGCTACATGGACTTGTATCGCCACCTGCAAAAAATCGGCAGTAAACTGTGGGTTGATTGTGCGGCCCCCGGTTGGGGTGGTGTGCTGCCGAACATGACCGAGCACGGCGTGGGCTATACCCCTTACGGGGACCACGTCACAATGCAGTGCGGCATGGAAGTCATGTTGGCTGATGGTACGTTGGTACAAACGGGCATGGGTGCCTTGCCCGGCAGTCAAACCAATCATCTGTACAAATATGGCCTTGGTCCATCGGTGGATGGCTTGTTTACCCAATCCAACTTTGGCGTGGTGACTAAAGTAGGTATGTGGTTAATGCCTGAGCCACCCGGTTATCGTCCGTACATGATCACCTTCGAGAAAGAAAGTGACCTGCATGCCATCACCGAAGTGTTGCGCCCGCTCAAAGTGAATATGCTGATTCCAGCCGTGGCAATGACGGTTGAGATGTTGTGGGAGGCGGCCGTGCAAATAACGCGCCGCGACTATTACACAGGCAAAGGTCCAATTCCCGATAGCGTGCGCAAGAAAATGCGCAGTGATCTAAAGATTGGTGCGTGGAACTTCTACGGTGCCTTGTATGGCCCGCCACCCATGATGGATAACACGTGGGAAGTGATTCACGATGCCTTCGCCAGTATTCCGGGCGCCAAGTTTTACTTTGATGAAGATCGCTCAAAAGATGACGTGGCTTGGCAGTACCGGAAAAAGCTGGGCGCGGGTATTCCGAACATGACCGAATACAACGTGATGAACTGGATTCCCAATGGTGCACATATCGACTTCTCGCCTATCTCTCCTGTGACGGGTGCGGATGCAACCAAGCAGTATGAGTTGATCCGTGACCGCTGCAATAAAGCCGGTTTTGACTATTGCGGTGAGTTTGCCGTGGGTTGGCGCGATATGCATCATATTTTCTGCCTCACGTTTGATCGTAATGATGCCAAGCAAAAAGCACGTGCCAACAAGTTGTTTGGCGATCTGGTTGATGCGGCTGCGGCTGCGGGTTATGGTGAGTATCGAACCCACGTGGACTTCATGGACCGGATTGCAGGCACCTATAACTGGAATGATTCCGCGTTATTGAGAATGCATGAAAAAGTCAAGGATGTGGTTGATCCTTCCGGCATTCTGTCGCCGGGGAAAATGGGCATTTGGCCCAAATCCATGCGCAAGGGGAAAGCATGATGAAGGCACGGTTTATGAGCGAGGTCTTTGCTGGACGGTGCGCGCTGGCATCCGTCTTGATGTCGGCAACACTGATGCTTGGAATAGTCGGCGCTGGTGGGACGGCGCATGCGGCGTCTGCTGCAGCAGTAAGCCCTGAAGCGCTGGAAAAGGGCGCGAGGCTGTTTGTCAAGAATTGCATCATGTGTCACGAGCGTGGCATGGATAATCCAGGTACGGCAGCACTGAGCTATCTGTATGGCAAGGGCAAGGGTGCGCTTGCGGATCGCGACAATTTAACGCCAGACTTTGTGCGCTATTTTGTGCGCAATGGCCGCGGCTTAATGCCAGCTTTTCGTACCGGGGAGCTCAATGACGAAGAGCTAAAAGTGCTCGCCGAGTATTTGTCCGCAGGTCCGCACCCAGCGACACCAGAAAAATAACGAGGAGCTTTCATGTCAGTTAAAAAACTTCATTTGTGGATAGGCGGTGAGTATCGTTCCGCGAAAGATGGCGCGGTTTTTATTGATCACAACCCGATTGACGACAGCCCTTATGCTGAAGTCGCTAAAGCCTCGGCAGACGATGTGCATTTGGCAGCTGAAGCGGCACATGCTGCTTTTGCCAGCTATCGCAGCACAACGCCGGCTCAGCGCGAAACCTGGTTGAGCAAGGCTGCTGATTTGCTGGAAGAGCGCAAGGATGCTTTTGCCGACGTGCTGATTGATGAAATTGGTTCGCCACTACTCAAAGCGCATTTTGAAATCAAATACGCCATCGCGCATTTGCGGACTGCGTCAGGCATTCCGCGCCGCATTACCGGGCAAACCTTGCCTTCCGATGTACCGGGGCGCTTTAGCATGAGCGTACGTGAGCCGTTGGGTGTGTTTGCCTGCATCACCCCATTCAATGTGCCGCTGATTAAGGCGATGAAGCAATGTACCGGGCCGCTTGCAACGGGCAATACTGTTGTGCTGCTAGCTTCAGAAGAAGCTCCAGCGCTAGCTATTCTGGTTGCCGAATTGTTCCGTGATGCGGGTTTTCCTGCCGGGGTGTTTAACGTTATCACCGGCTTTGGACATGAGATTGGCGATAGTTTAGTCACACACCCGCGCATCAAAGGCGTTAACTTCACGGGTTCAACGCGCGTGGGCCGTCATTTGTCCATGCTGTGTGGCGAGCACATGAAGCGCGCCTTGCTAGAGCTCGGCGGTAAAAACCCGCTGATTATCTTGAAAGATGCTGATCTGGATGCTGCCGTTCATGCCGCCGTGTTTGGCATGTTCCTGTTCCAAGGCCAGGCGTGTATGGCATCCAGCCGTATTTTGGTCGAAGCGCCAATTTACGATGAATTCTTGAGGCGTTACAAGGCAGCCGCTGCAGGCGTCGGTTATGGTGATTTGCGCAGCCCGAAAACCATGTTGGGGCCGATCATCTCGCAACGTCAGCGAGACCGCATTCGTCACCACATCGCGGATGCTGTTGCCCATGGCGCAACGCTGGAAACGGGGGGTAACTGGGAAGGCCATCGCTGTCTGCCGACGATACTTACCAATGTGAATGAAAGCATGGCGTGCTACCAGGAGGAAACTTTTGGTCCTGTTACGGCGATCTATAAAGTCGGCTCTGCTGATGCGGCGTTAGCGATTGCAAATGATACCGCGTATGGTTTATCAGCCGCTGTCTTTACGCAAAATCTTGCTGAAGCGATGCGTCTGTCGCAGCAAATTCACGCCGGAATGGTCCACATCAATGCACCCACGCTGCATGACGAACCGCATGTGCCGTTTGGCGGCGTGGGCGACTCCGGCATGGGGCGTGAAGGTGCACAAACGGATATTGACCACTGCACCGAGTGGAAGTGGATAACGATCCAAGCACCTGGAGCCGCCCATGGCCACTGAAAAAGTCGTATCCCTATCAGCCGAGGCCAAAGCGGTTGCCGCGCGCGTGGGTTCGTTGCGTGACTTTCTTGCCTATTTAGGGGAGCACGACCAGTGCGTGTCCTGGCCTGATCCGGTGATGCCAGAGCCGGATATCCGCAATATTTCAGTCGCCGCAGGAAATAATGTGTCGACGGGGCCAGCGGTCATATTCGACAAAATTCGCGGTTATCCAGGCAAGCGTATTGCGGTTAATGTGCATGGCAGTTTTGGTAACCTGGCCTTGCTGCTGGGCCTGCCAAAAATAACCCCGGTGCGTGAGTTGTTTTTTGAGATCATTCGGCGCTGGGGTTCTGATAAGCCATTGCTCGAACGTGTGGCGCCGGAAAAAGCACCGGTCAATGAGAATCGGGTGGATAAAAATATCAACCTGTACGACTTGCTGCCCTTGTATCGCATTAACGCAAACGATGGTGGCTTTTACATTGGCAAAGCTTGTGTTGTGAGCCGCGATCCACTAGAGCCGGATAACTTTGGCAAGCAGAACGTCGGCATTTATCGTATTCAAGTCATGGGGCCGGATACCTTCACCTTGCTGTCGATTCCGGCGCACGACATGGGCCGCCAGATGCTGATGGCTGAGCAGCATGGCAAGCCGTTGAAAGTTTCCGTCATGATTGGTAATCATCCGGCCATGCCGATGTTTGCCGCAACGCCAGTGGGTTACGATGAATCCGAATTTGCCTACGCTTCGCAAATGATGGGTGCGCCCTTGCGCTTAACCACGGCTGTCAATGGCACGGATATCCTCGCTGATACCGAGATGGTGATTGAGGGAGAATTGCAACTCAATCAGCGCGAAGTGGAAGGCCCCTTTGGTGAATTTCCTGGCAGTTACAGCGGTGTGCGTAAAGTACCCTTGTTCCGTGTGACGGGGGTGAGCCATCGGAATAACCCGATTTTTGAAAATATCTATATCGGCAAAGGCTGGACAGAGCACGATACGTTAATTGGCCTGAATACTTCTGCGCCGATTTACTCGCAGCTGAAAAAAGACTTTCCTGAAGTTGCTGCCGTCAATGCACTGTATCAGCATGGCTTAACCGGCATTATCTCGGTACGTAATCGTTTCTCCGGCTTTGCCAAATCGGTTGCGATGCGGGCGCTGGGCACTCCTCACGGCACGATGTATCTGAAAAACCTGATCCTGGTCGATGAGAATGTGGACCCCTTCGACCTGAATCAGGTGATGTGGGCATTATCAACACGTACTCGCGCGAACGACATTATTGTCATTCCCAACATGCCGATGGTGCCGATTGATCCGGCAGCCGAAGTGCCCGGCAAGGGCCACCGCTTGATTATTGATGCAACCAGCTTCATGGCACCGGATAATCTGGGTGCTGATCCGCATCTCGTGGATCGGCCGATGGGCCCGGAAATTGATGCCTTGATGCAGCGTTTGAATGAACTTCAGAAAGGACGCGCCTGATGAAAGTGATTTGTTCCCGATGTGAGTCACCAGGGGTGACGCAAATGCATGCCGGTATGGAAGATGGGAAAGTTCTATGGCGTGTCTGGCACTGCAAGGATTGCGCCTACACCTGGCGGGATAGCGAGCCTGCTGAATCGATAGATCCCAAATTGCGACCGGCTTGGGCGCAAATGAAGGGCGTAGATTTTGATAGTCTGCGGCAGGTTATTCCACCCGCCCGCAAACCAACTTGATGAGTGGTGAGGAATATTATGACAATAAGCACATTGGAAGCAAAGCTCAAAAAAAGCGGGATAAAGGTTGAAGCGCTGACCGACGCAAAAATCTTGCGCGGCACTGCAGGCATCTCGAATCTGCCTAAAAAAGTGATCCGCCCCAAGACGGTGAAGGAAGTCCAGACGATTCAAAAGGCGGCTCATGCCGAGGGTGTTGCTTTATGGGTTGCGCCGAATTCCAGCGGTAATGGTTTGCTCGCGCCCGAGGCAACGAGCGAGCCCGTGCTGATTGATTTATCGGCCATGCGCGCGGTGATCGCAATTGATCCCAATTCTGCGACGGTACTGGTTGAGCCCGGTGTCAGTCATGCAGATTTAAGCGCCGCCTTGAAAGCAGAAGGTCATGATTTTTGGGTAGATAGCGGGCGTAACGACGCAGAGTCAATCCTGGGTAGCATTTGGGAGCGGTCGTTCGGCTATACCGCGTATAGCGATAACTTGATGATGCAGTGTGGCCTGGAAGTGGTCACCGCTGATGGCACTCAGGTGCGTACCGGGATGGGCGCTTTTCCGAAAGGCGATTGCTGGCAGTTGTTCAAGCTCGGTTTTGGTCCCTACGTTGATGGCAGTTTTACGCAATCAGGCTTGGGTATTCCTACCAAAGTGGGTTTGTGGATTTCCCCTGCGCCGCCAGCGTATCGTCCTTTTGCATTTCGCATCGATGACGAAGCTACCATGACGGCTGCGGTCGAGATCATGCGCGATCTGCGTATCAACATGGTGGTTCCGAATACCGTGGTGGTCATTGATGGTGAGAGTGAGCAAGCTTTGCTGGGCGGAACGCCTGCAGCGTGGAACGTTTATGGTGCGCTATACGGCCTACCAAAAAACGTGGAACTGCTGTGGGGCATGCTCAATGGGGTAGCTGGCAAGCTGGGCAACGCTCGCCTTGAAGATTTAACGTCGGCAAAAGAGGCTTCAGGTGCCGCGCGCGCTGCCCTGATGAAAGGCCGACCGGTTGCCGCATGGTCACAGTATGAGAAATCTGTTGGCTCTCGCTATTTGCGCTTAGTGTTTGCCATGCCGATCGAAGGGGCACAAGCCCTCAAGTTTGCAAAACGGACACAAGAAGTTGCCAAGGCAGCAGGATGTGGTGTCGCAGTAGAGCAGGGCACTTCATGGCGAGCACTGCTGGGCGAGGTATTGCTGTCATATGAAGAAGGTCAGGCGCAGCGTGCGCTGGATTGCGGCAATGCCTTGATCCGTGAGTGGGCAACGCAAGGTATCGGGGTTGTGCGAGCAGATCCGGCATTCCGCAAGGCAGCCATGGCGACTTACAGCGATGCAGGCTTTAACAAACTGCAAGCAATGTTGACCAGCGCTATTGGCTCAACCGATGTATCCAGGCAAGCAGCATGAGTGATGCGCGGCAACGGTTGATCGTTGCTGTCAGCGGTGCGTCTGGTTCGTTGCTTGGTCTGCGATTATTGCAATTGTTGAATCAAGTGGAGGGGTGGGAGACGCACCTTGTGCTGTCTTCCGCTGCCATACTCACCGCAAAGCTGGAACTGAACGAAACACGCGAGACCTTTGAGTCCTTGGTCACGCATGTCCACAGCAACAAAGACATTGGTGCATCCATTGCCAGCGGCTCATTTCGTACCGCAGGCATGGTGGTGATCCCGTGTTCCATGAATACGCTGTCTGCCGTTGCAAATGGAGCGAGTGCTAATTTGATTACCCGCGCGGCAGATGTCACGTTAAAAGAGAGACGCAGGCTGGTATTGGTGACGCGCGAGGCGCCGTTGAATTTGATTCATCTGCGCAACATGACGTTAGCCACAGAAGCCGGTGCCATCATCATGCCGCCCGTACCCTCGTTCTACCTTGGGCCGTGCTCACTGGATGACGCAGTGACGCAAATGGCAGGCCGGGTGCTGGATCAGTTCAATATCAATGTACCGGGCCTCAAGCGATGGGAAGGTGTGGCACGGAAATGAACGGAAGGTAAAGAATTTTTTGCTGCAGCATGTTCAGATGTAGTAAAAAATTATTGAAAAATTTAATTCAACCTGGAGAGAGACATGAGCAAAAAGTATCAGAGGTTAATTCTTGAACGCAAGGGTGCAATTCTCACCATCAAGTTGAGTTCACCTGAAAAGCGCAATGCGGTCGATGCCTTCATGCATGAAGAATTGCCCCAGGCCTTACGTGAAGCGGCAATGGACCGCACAATTGGTGCCATTGTGCTAACGGGTGACCCTGCCGGCCGCGCGTTTTGTGCCGGAGGTGATCTTGAGTGGATCAAGGTTCTGAGCGATGGTTCCGGGGATGACTACAGCAAAGTGATGCGCGAAGGTGTTGAAGTTTTACGCGCGATTATTGATGCACCGCAGCCCGTTATTTCCATGATCAATGGTGCTGCCATGGGTCTGGGCGCAACGCTGGGTTTGTTCGCCGATGTCAGCTTCATGGATGAAGCTGCAAAAATTGCTGATTCCCACGTCTCTGTTGGCGTTGCTGCAGGCGATGGTGGCGCGGTGATTTGGCCTTTGCTGATTGGCCCCAATCGTGCAAAAGAATATCTCATGACCGGTGATCCGCTTACGGGTAAACAAGCAGCAGAAATTGGCTTGGTTAACTACGCAGTGCCTGCTGCTGAACTAGAAGCACGCACCTATGCTTTTGCTGAACGCATGGCAAACGGCCCACGGTTAGGTATTGAGATGACCAAGCGCTCGGTTAATTTGTACTTGCGCATGATCCTCAATCAGGTGATTGATGCGTCGCTGGGCCTGGAAGGCATCACATTTCGTACGGCTAACCATGCCGAAGCGGTGCGTGCATTCAAGGCCAAAGAAAAGCCCAACTTTAAAAACCCTTGAACGGAAAGCTGACAAATGAGTCAAGAGCAAATGATTGCTGTTTCTCGTCGCGGCGCGGTGATGGAAATTTGCATCACCCGTCCTCAGGTGCGTAATGCGCTGGACGCAGCCTGCGTCCGTGCATTGTCTGATGCACTAGCCCAGGCAGCGCGTGAAGAATCCGTTCGTGCAGTAACGCTTACAGGCGAAGGCCCTGTGTTTTGCGCGGGAGGGGATTTGAAATCCATTTTCAAATCACATTCACCCAGTGAAGTGCTGCATTTTCTGGACATCGAAATGCGCCCGCTGATTCGTTCCATCGTGATGCTCGATAAACCCGTGTTAGCTGTGCTCAATGGCCCAGCAGCCGGGGCGGGCATCAGTTTGGTCATGGCGGCTGATTTGGTGTTGGCCTGCGAAGAAGCTTCTTTTATTCCTGCATTTGGCAAAATTGGCGCGATGCCTGACTCCGGCGCGCTGTATTTTCTCGCGCATCGTTTGGGCATGACCCGGGCCAAGGAAATCGTGTTGTTGAATAAAACCTTGACTGCGCAAGAAGCCACGGATATCGGTTTATATAACTGGACGGTACCGGCCGGTGAGCTCACCAAAGAAGCGCATAAGATTGCCGATCAGCTGGCCGCTGGGCCTACCGTGGCGCATGGCCTGGCTAAAAAAGCCTTGCGCGATGCGTTGCGTATGCCGTTTGATGCGTTTATGGATATCGAGGCTTTATCCATGGCGTTCCTGATTACGACGGAAGACCAAAAGGAAGGCTTGGCGGCCTTTGGCGAGAAGCGCCCCCCGATGTTCAAGGGGCGCTGATCACGAAAAGTCGGCGCTGGTGATACGGCGAATGTGGCGAATACGGCGGACAATTTGAGAGAGGGATGTGCTGTTGCCACTATCGAGTCAGGAATTTTTAGTTTCAGATATGCAGTAAATGATGAAGCAGAATAATCAAATTGAATCGCTATAACAATATCTAAAGGAGCAGTAATCATGGCACATTCTTATGCATCAGAACAAATTGCCGAGCTGGAAGGTAAACACGGCGATACGCTGTATGGCGATGGCGCGCTGGTGGTACTCAAGGCGCTGCTCGAATCCGGTATCAGTTATATCGGCGGCTATCCCGGCTCGCCCGTGGCTAACGTGATGGACGCAGCAGCTGACGCTTACGAGACGGTACTCAAGAAATATGGTGTATTTTTTGAGACCTCCAGCAACGAGATGGCTGCCGCTGCCCTGCTGACAACATCCGTGTATGGCCCGGTGCGTGGTGCCGTTACCTGGAAGGTGCTGGGCAATGGTGTCGGTCAGGACGTGGTGGATCACGTCTCGCAGATTGGTGTCAAAGAAGGCGCGATGATCATTGTTGGTGAAGATTACGGTGGTTCGAGCACCTCTGTGTTGCAGCGGACTCTGTCCTGGGGCGTGAAATCCGGCATCATCGTGATTGATTCGCGGGGCGATTCGCAGGTGTTGCATCGGATGGTTAAAGAAGGCATGGATATCTCGCGCGATAGCCAATCGGTTGTTGCCTTGCTGGTTCGCCCGCAACTCTCGCATTGCAATGCCCGCGTGACGGTTGGCGACAATGTCATGGCCAAGATCAATACCAACAACAAGGCGATTGATTTCAAGCGGGATCCAGCGACTTTTCCGTTCCCGCCGAACTCGTATAACCAAGAGTCCGCACGCTTTGAGAGCCGTCTACCCACCGCCGCACGTTTGGTGGTTGAGCGAAAACTGAATGAATACTTTGGCCATGAAGGCGCCAAAGTTGGCATTATCACGCATGGCACGACATTTAATACCACCATGCGGTTGTTGAGCTTGCTGGGGTTGGCTGACGAGTTTGGTGATATGGATTCACGTTTGCAACTGCTGCAACTCAATGTGATTCATCCGTTGAACGACGATCAAATTGCCAATTTTGTAAAAGACAAGAGCCATGTGTTGATGGTTGAAGAAGGTCAGCCTGAGTTATTGGAAATGCAAATCCGTACCCTCATGCAAAAGCGCGGCATCATGACCAAGTTTTATGGTCACGATATCATCCCGAAATATGGCGAATTGCTGCCGGATCGCCTAGCGCAGCCCCTGGCCAAGTTTATTGCCGCAGCGCTACCTGAATTGGAATTGAGCCCAACAGCAACGCTCGGTGAAGTGATTGCCCGCAAGAGCAAAGCCGTGAGCCTCTTCCCTGCACCCGTGCCACCGCGCATCCCGACTTTCTGCACTGGTTGCCCAGAGCGTCCGATTTTCGCCCAGATGAAAATCGAGGAATACAAAACCGGCGTGAAAGAGTGGCATGGCGGCGATGTGGGCTGTTATGGCATGGCAGCCTACGCGCCTTTTGGCATGGCTGATTCCAACATGGGCATGGGTGGTGGCTTGGCTGCTGCCACAGGTATTTCGGCCTTATCAAAACAACAGAACGTTTCCGTTGTGGGCGATGGCACGCTGTGGCACAGCGCCTTTAACACGTCTGCTGCGAATGCCATTTATAACCGGCAAGATGCGATTTACATCGTGGCGGACAACAAATGGACCGCCATGACCGGCGCGCACGAAAACCCCAACGTCGGAAAATTGATGACTGGCGAAGATGTTGGTTCGGACATGAGCATTGAGAACACCTTCCGCGGTATGGGCGTCAAGGATGTTGAGCGCGTTAATCCTTATGATTTCAAGGCATTCAAGGAGATCATGGATCGTTATCGCCGCGATACTAAAATTCCCAAAATCCGCGTGTTGATTTCCGAAGCCGAATGCCAGCTGCAAAAGCAACGGCGAGTCAAGCCCGAGCGTGAAAAAGCAATCAAAGCCGGTGAGCGGGTGGAGGTTGATCGTTTAGGCGTGGATGCGGAAGTTTGCGTGGGGGATCACGCCTGTATGCGCTTTAACGGTTGTCCGTCCTTGACGCTCAAAGAAGGGCCGAACAGTTTGCGCACCGCGCCGATTGCCGCCATTGACACTACCTGTGTGGGTTGTGGCGTGTGCGGTGAGATCACCACGGCGGCGCAGTTGTGC
>SCUZ01000014.1 GCA_004322535.1 Rugosibacter sp. | reverse complement strand
CGGTGAGATCACCACGGCGGCGCAGTTGTGCCCGTCGTTTTTCAAAGTCACAAAAATCGAAAACGCCAGCTGGCTGGAAAAGATCAAGGCAAGTGTTTCTCGCTTGATGGTCGGCAGCCCCGCCGCGCGTGTCCTCGTAACCAGCAAGGAAGCCGCCTAAAATGAATACTGCGACGACTACTGTATCAACTGGAACTATCCCAACCGACCGTCCGCGTGCCAAACGCATTCTTATCGGTACTGTTGGTGGACAAGGTGGTGGTGTATTGAGTGATTGGCTGGTGCATGGCCTGATCAATGCCGGTTGGCGCGCTACCAGCATTGGTCTCTTGGGGCTGTCGCAACGTGCGGGCACAGTGACTTATTACTGCGAAGCCATTCCTGGCCAAGGCAAAACGCCGATTACCTCCGTATTTGCCACACCGGGCGACGTTGATTTGCTGATTGGTCAAGAGCTTCTTGAGCTAGGCCGTCTGGTTTTTGGCGGCTTTGCTTCGCCAACTTGCAGCATCATTGGCAATAGCACGCGCTATTTGACGACGATGGAAAAAATGCCGGCTGAAGGCGGCATTTATGATTCTTCGATCATTGCGCGCGCTGTGGCTGAATTGGCGCCTGGGCGACACAACGTGGTGGATGCACAACGTCTGGTGCTAGAGGCTGGTTTGCCCGCGTTGACCAGCAATGCTTTGTTGCTAGGTGCGGCGATTGCTTCCCCTGCGTTTGATTTGCCCCGTGAGCCATTTCACGAGGCGATTCGCGAATCAGAAGTGAATGTCAAAGCCAGCATCGCGGCTTTTGATATTGGTTATAACCGTGTCAAAGACGGCACCTTGCCGCGCATGATGGTTGAAGGACAGGCTCCGCTGGATGGTGCCGAACTGGCACGGCAGCGTCAAGGGCGTTTGAACGAGAATCAGCGTAAAGATTACGACCGTCTACTTTCACATGCGGCACTGACCTACGGTCCGAGCATGCATTTGATTCTGGCTGAAGCCTTGTATCGTCTGATAGATTATCAAGACATCAAGTATGCCGAGGATTTTTTAGAGCGTGTTGCCAAAATGGCCAAGCAGCCTGGTGCGGATGCCAACTTGGTAGAAGCCTATGCACAGCATTTGTCGAACTGGATGACCTATGAAGATGGTGCACGGGTTGCTCAGCTTAAAACACGACCGGAGCGCTTTGCGCGCATCAAGCAAGACTTTGGAGTCACAGGCAATCAGCGTTTTGTCGTCACCGACTATTTAGTGCCTGATATGGAGCAAATCCTTGGCGGCTTGCCTGCGCCAATAGCTAACATCATCGAAAAAGTGGGCCGTCTGTTTAAATCTGATTTCGACAAGCTCAAATTTCCTATCCAGATCAAAACCAATGGTTTCGTGGGCTATTCGACGATGCGCGGGATTTCCCTGCTGAAGGGATTACGTCGTAGTTCACGGCGCTATGGCCATGAACTGGCCCTTTTGGCGCGTTGGGATGCCGCGATTTTGGCTAACCTGAAAAAGAGCCCTCAGCTGGGTGCGCTGGCGGCGGATGCAGGCCGGGTTGTCAAAGGCTACGGGCGTGTGCGGCAGGATGCATTGTCTGATTTTTGGGCGTTTCTCGATGAAGGCCTGCCACGTATCGAGCGCTTGGCCCAGGCGGGTGGCAGTGTTGATGTGCTGGGCAGCAAGGCACTTTCGCTGCTAGCCAAAGAAGCTGGTTCTGCACCAGCGATGCGTGCTTATCTGGATGCAGAAGAGCAACGGGTCAAGCCTGCGGCTTGATCGGCTTGATATCGTTGTGCGTGCTTGCGTGTCTATTCGCACATTGTTGATAGTCACTTGGTACGTTCAAACATGACGTGCTTCTTCGGGGGTAGAGCGATAGGGCTCGACCTCCGAAGTTTCGTTAAAGAATACATTTTTTGCAGATAAGGCGTGAATGAAATCGGCGCATGCTGCTTTCTCGTTGCCGCCAATGCAAGACGCCATGAGGGGAGGCTGGATCAGATGAGTAGAAAACAAAAAACCATCCGTTCGGATATTGCCTGGAGTACGCCAGACCGTATCACTGTCAGGG
Organism: Rugosibacter sp.; assembly: GCA_004322535.1. GTDB lineage: Bacteria > Pseudomonadota > Gammaproteobacteria > Burkholderiales > Rhodocyclaceae > Rugosibacter. The sequence goes on along the minus strand of SCUZ01000014.1, from coordinate 27,907 downwards.
GACTCGATTTACCGAGCGAGATTTTAGGCAAGCTCAATCTGGGTGATATGGCCTTTCTTGAGCTAACCGCACGCTTACCGACAGCGCAAGAATCCGTGATGTTCAATGCGCTGGTCGTGACCTTGGTTGAGCATGGGGTGACACCCAGCGCCCTGGCTGCACGGCTGACCTATGCCGGCGCGCCAGAATCGCTGCAAGCAGCCGTTGCTGCCGGTTTGTGCGGTTTAGGATCGGTTTTTGTCGGCAGTACGGAAACCTCTGCACGCATGCTGTATGAAGCGTTGCCCATTGGCTCGGGCGATATTGATCTAGACCAGTTGGCCAAAGACACTGTACGCCGCATGCGTTCCCAAGGTGCGATTATTCCCGGGCTGGGACACCCGCTGCATAAACCGATAGACCCGCGCACGCCGCGCCTGTTTCAATTAGCCGCTGAAAATGGTTTATCTGGCCGCTATATCGCTTTGATGCAAGCAATAGGCCGCGAAGCGGAACATGCGGCGGGTAAATCCTTACCCATCAACGCCACAGGGGCGATTGGTGCGATTTGCTGCGAGTTTGGATTCCCCTGGAAAATTGTACGCGGCTTGGGCGTGATGGCTCGTGCGGTTGGGCTGGTGGGCCACATTCTTGAAGAAAGCCAAAATCCGATGGCGATAGAAATCTGGCAGCGCATGGAAGATGAGGCCAGTGCGCATTTGCGCCCGCAAGAGTAAGCATTTATAAGCACTTTTTCCAATGAGGGAAAGTGTTTTTTTAAATTTCATTTGCTAGGAGAGAAGGCATGAGTGAGCAAGGCATGATGCAAGATAAGGTGGTGGTGGTCACAGGTGCAGGTCGCGGCATTGGCCGTGATATTGCCTTGTTGATGGCGGCAGAAGGTGCACGGGTAGTGGTTAATGATTTGGGCGGTGCGGCAGACGGTTCCGGTAGCGATCAAACGCCCGCTGAGAGCGTAGTGCAAGAGATTCTTGCCAAGGGCGGGCAGGCTGTGGCGAGTTACGAGAGTGTGGCGTCATGGGCCAGCGCTCATCGCATTATTGAATGCGCGCTGGACAGCTTCGGGCGCATTGATAGCGTCGTGAACAATGCCGGTATTCTGCGTGACGTGATGTTTCACAAGATGACAGAAGAACAATGGCATGCGGTGATTGACGTGCATCTGAATGGTGCTTTTTTTGTCAGCCGCGCCGCTGCTGAACATTTCCGCAAGCAGGAAAGCAGCTCGTATGTGCATATGACCTCTACATCTGGCTTGATTGGTAATCTGGGTCAAGCCAACTACTCAGCGGCGAAGCTGGGTATTGCTGCATTGTCCAAATCAATCGCACTGGATATGGCCCGTTACAACGTGCGCTCCAACTGTATCGCGCCTTTCGCCTGGAGTCGCATGATAGGCTCGATTCCGACCGATACCCCCGCGCAACAAGCGCGTGTCAAGCGTATGCAGACCATGGAAACCTCAAAGATCGCGCCAGTTGTGGTGTATCTCGCTTCAGATGCCGCCAAGGACGTCACTGGGCAAATATTTGCTGTGCGCAGCAACGAGATTTTCTTGATGAGCCAGCCACGGCCGGTACGTGGTATCCATCGCAGTGAAGGCTGGACGCCGCAGACTGTGGCCGAGCATGCCATGTCAGCCCTGCGTTCCAGTTTTGTGCCGCTGAATGTCTCGGGTGAAATTTTCAGCTGGGATCCGGTCTAGTCAAGCTGGATGCGAGCTTTTTTCATTCACCACTTACCATTACCTGCTACTCTGAAGTAGCCTAGGGAGTTTTCATGCTTGATGCCTATATTTACGATGGTCTGCGCACAGCCTTTGGGCGTCATGCAGGCGCGTTAGCGCCCGTGCGTCCGGATGACTTGATTGCCGGTGTGATGAAAACGCTGATGGCGCGCTCACCCTGGGAGTCGGTGCAGATTGAAGATGTCCTGCTGGGCTGTGTGACTCAGGCAGGAGAAGATGCGCGCAACATTGCGCGCAATGCCCTGTTGCTTGCGGATTTCCCCGTCACTGTGTCGGGGCAGACGGTGAACCGGTTATGCGCCAGTGGCCTGGGTGCAGTGGTGGATGCCGCGCGGGCGATTACCTGTGGCGAGGGCGGGTTGTATCTGGCCGGTGGAGTCGAGAGCATGAGCCGCGCGCCGTATGTGATCGGCAAGGCAGACAGCGCTTACAGCCGCGACACCAAAATGTACGACAGCACCATAGGCACCCGTTTTCCGAATCCGCGCATGATTGCGAAGTACGGCAATGATTCCATGCCGGAAACGGGTGACAACGTTGCCAAGGATTTCGACATTTCGCGCGAAGCAGCAGATGCCTTTGCCGCCAACTCGCAAGCCAAGTATGAAGCAGCTCGAGCAGCCGGTTTTTTTGCGGAAGAAATCACGCCGGTGAGCGTGCCGACGGGGCGTAAATCGCCACCGCGCATTGTCGATCAGGATGAACATCCTCGTCCGGAAGCCACCGTGGCGTCACTCGCCGGTTTGAAGCCTTTAGCCGTTGGCGGTGTGGTCACGGCAGGCAATGCCTCCGGCATTAACGATGGCGCTGCGGCGCTGTTGATCGGTAGCCGCGCTGCGGGCGAGAAGGCCGGGGTTAAACCGCTCGCGCGAATTATTTCTGCAGCAGCAGCGGGGGTTGCGCCACGCATCATGGGCGTGGGCCCGGCCTATGCCATCCCGAAAGCCCTGGCACGCGCCGGTCTGACGCTCGCAGATATGGACATTATCGAGATCAACGAGGCTTTTGCGTCACAAGTGTTGTCCTGCCTGAAAATCATGAATATGGCGCTGGATGATCCACGTGTTAATCCGAATGGCGGCGCGATTGCCCTAGGCCATCCGCTGGGTGCATCAGGCGCACGCTTGACGCTCACCGCAACGCGCGAGCTGATTCGTCGCCAAAAGCGTTATGCCGTGGTCAGCTTGTGTATTGGCATTGGCCAAGGTTTGGCCATGGTGATTGAACGCGTTGATGGCTGAGTGATGACTGTCGATATCGAGTATCTCAAACAATGGATAGGCCGCAGCGAAACCGTGCAGGATGTGCTGTACGCCAAGCCCTTGGTATTGTTTAGCGCGACGCTGGATAGGCAAGATCCGCTGCCGCAAGAAGGCGATGTGATTCCGCCGTTTTGGCATGGCCTGTATTTTCTAACCGCGACGCGTCAAGCGGAGCTGGGCGCGGATGGACATCCGCCACGCGGCGGATTCTTGCCGCCCGTGCCCTTGCCGCGCAGAATGTTCGCGGGGGCGCAGGTGGATTTTGTGCGTTCTTTGCATGTGGGGCAATCGGTTGAGCGGCGCTCTACCATCCTTGGCATGAGCCGGAAGCAGGGGCGCAGCGGTGAGATGATTTTTCTGCAGCTGCAGCACGAAATCAGCGATGCGGCAGGTGTGTGCGTTGTTGAGACGCAGGACATTGTTTATCGGGAGGACCCTGGCAGCGCGGCGGCGAATGCACAGGCAGCGTCGACCACTAAGCCCTCTGCCGCCGCCCCCCAAAGGGACTTTCCAGAGGCGGCTCTGCATTCCCTGCGGTCAGATTCAAAACTTCGCGGCGTATCACCAGCGCCGACTTTTCCTGCCATGGAAGCACTATGGTCGCGCACTATCGTGCCTGATCCGGTGTTGCTGTTTCGTTATTCCGCGCTGACCTTCATCGGGCATCGCATTCATTACGATTACCCCTACACCACGGAAGTGGAAGGCTACCCTGGCCTGGTGGTGCATGGTCCGTTACAAGCTACCCTGCTGCTGGATTTGTTACGTCGCGAGCAACCACAATGCGTGCCTCAACGATTTGTGTTTCGTGCGGTAAACCCCTTGTTTTGCAGGGGTGCCTTTCGCGTCTGCGGTGCGCCATCAGGCGAGGGCCAATACAGCCTCTGGATTGAAGATCAGCCAGGCAATATCACGATGCAAGCTACCGCACAAGTAACCATCGCCGAGAAAATATCCCCATGAATGCTGCTGCTGAAAAACATCCCGAACTGCGCAAGGCGTTGCGCGATTTATGTGCGCATTACCCCGATGAATACTTCCGCCGCATTGATGAGGAACGCGGTTATCCGGAGGAGTTCGTCAATGCACTGACCGAAGCGGGCTGGTTGGCGGTGATGATTCCGCAGGAATACGGTGGTGCCGGCCTGGGATTGGCTGAAGCCTCGGTTGTGATGGAGGAAGTCAATCGTTGCGGCGGCAATGCGGGCGCCTGCCATGGACAGATGTACAACATGAGCACCTTGCTGCGTCATGGGTCCGATGAGCAGAAAGCCAAATATCTGCCGGGAATTGCCAGCGGCAAACTGCGCTTGCAGTCGATGGCAGTGACTGAGCCGACCACGGGCACGGATACCACCAAGCTCAAAACCACGGCGGTCAAAAAGGGTGATCGTTATGTGGTCAATGGACAGAAAGTCTGGATCTCGCGCATCCAGCATTCCGACCTGATGATTCTCCTGGCGCGTACCACGCCCGTGAATGAAGTCAAGCGCAAGTCCGAAGGCATGTCGATTTTCATCGTCGATTTGAAAGACGCGATTGGAAAAGGCATGACCGTGCGGCCGATTCGCAACATGGTGAACCATGAAACCAATGAAGTGTTTTTCGACAATCTGGAAATTCCATTGGAAAACCTGATCGGCGAAGAGGGTAAAGGCTTCAAGTACATCCTCGACGGACTCAACGCCGAGCGCACCTTGATTGCTGCCGAATGCATCGGGGATGCCTACTGGTTTATTGACCGGGCGGCGAAGTATGCAAAAGATCGCATCGTGTTCGATCGCCCGATCGGCAAAAATCAGGCCGTGCAGTTTCCGATTGCCGAGAACTATATCGAAACCGAAGCAGCCAATTTGATGCGCTGGGAAGCCTGCGCCTTGTTCGATGCACATCAGCCTTGTGGCGCAGAAGCCAACATGGCCAAATATCTGGCCGCCAAGGCATCGTGGGAAGCGGCCAATGTGTGCCTGCAAACGCACGGTGGTTTTGGCTTTGCGGCTGAATACGACATTGAGCGCAAGTTTCGCGAAACGCGGCTGTATCAGGTGGCGCCGATTTCAACCAATCTGATCTTGTCGTATGTCGCCGAACACGTGCTCGGCTTGCCGAGATCGTTCTGATGCGGCCGCTGGAAGGCATCACCGTCGTCACGCTGGAACATGCGATTGCCGCGCCGTTTGCCACGCGCCAATTGGCTGACTTGGGCGCGCGGGTCATCAAGATCGAGCGTCCCGGCAGCGGTGATTTTGCGCGCGGGTATGACAAGCGCACGCGCGGCATGGCCTCGCATTTCGTGTGGACCAACCGATCCAAGGAAAGCTTGACGCTGGACGTCAAGCACCCGTTGGCAAATGGCGTGTTGCATCGCTTGCTGGCCGAAGCCGACGTGCTGGTGCAGAATCTCGCCCCCGGCGCAGCGGCGCGGCTGGGCTTGTCCCACGATGCGCTGGAAAAAATTCATCCTCGACTGATCGTCTGCGATATTTCCGGTTACGGCGACGATGGCCCCTACACGGAAAAGAAAGCCTACGACCTGCTGATCCAGAGTGAAGCCGGTTTTCTCTCGATTACCGGCACGCCGGAGGTGCCCTGCAAGGCGGGTAATTCGGCTGCCGATATTGCAGCCGGCATGTACGCCTACTCATCCATACTCGCGGCGTTGATCGAGCGTGGTAAAACCGGCAAGGGTCGTCGCATCGAGATTTCGATGCTGGAAGCCATGGCCGAGTGGATGAGCTATCCGCTGTATTACAGCATTGATGACCAGCCACCGCCGGGGCGCACGGGCGCATCCCATGCGACGATTTATCCGTATGGCCCATTTAAAGTCGGCGCTGGCGAGACGGTGAGTACGGTAATGCTGGGCCTGCAAAACGAGCGTGAGTGGGTCGTGTTCTGCGTGCAAGTTTTATTGCGTCCGGAACTGGCTCAAGACGAACGCTTTGCCGGCAATGCGCAGCGCCAGACACATCGTGATGAACTGGCGGAGATCATTGAAACCGTCTTTTCCCAACTCGATGCGGCAATACTGGTTGAGCGGCTTGATGCCGCTGACATCGCCAATGCACGAGTCAATGACATGGCGGCATTGTGGCGGCACCCGCAACTCGCGGCACGCGACCGCTGGCGCACGATTGATTCGCCGGTGGGGGCACTGCCTGCGTTGCTGCCACCCGGCATGTCGGCAAGTGATGATCCGCGCATGGATGCCGTACCCGCGCTGGGCGAACACACGCAGGCGATTTTGGCTGAGCTGGATTTGAGTGATGCCGACATCCGGCAACTGCAAACAGAAGGGGCGATTTGAATGAATGCGGAAACTGAACAAGACGCCAGTGCACAGCTTGCCCGCTTTGCTGCCGAGTTGAAGTTTGAAGATATTCCTGCGCCCGTTTTGCGTCGCGCCGAAGACTTGTTTCTTGATTGGCTGGCCTCTGCGTTGGCAGGCAGGGGCGCGCGTCCGGTGGAAATCATCGAACGCTTTGCCCTGGCCATGGGGCCGGCATTGAGGAATGATTCAAAATCGGATACCGGCGCAGAAGTGTTGATCTCGCGCCGTACCACCAGCGCCTACTTTGCGGCGATGGTCAATGCTGCCGCGTCCCATTATGTCGAACAGGACGACGTGCACAACGGTTCGGTGTTTCATCCGGCCACGGTAGTGTTCCCGCCCGCCCTGGCAGTGGCCCAATCGCTGGACAAGTCGGGCAAGGATTTTTTGCTGGCGGTGGTTGTCGGTTACGAGGTCGGCATACGTGTGGGCGAATTTCTCGGCCGTTCGCACTACCGCGTATTCCACACGACGGGCACGGCAGGCACATTGGCCGCTGCGGCGGCGGCAGGCTCTTTGCTCAGGCTTAATGCAGAGCAGATGCTGCATGCTTTTGGTTCGGCGGGCACACAGGCTGCCGGTTTGTGGGAATTTTTGCACGATGCGGCCGACTCAAAACAACTGCACACTGCGCGTGCTGCGGGCAATGGATTGGCGGCGGCCTGGCTGGCGAAAGAAGGGTTTACCGGCGCACGCAAGATTCTCGAAGGCGCGCAGGGCATGGCAGCGGGCATGTCACCCGATCCGCAGCCAGCGCAATTGACCGACCGGCTGGGCAGCCGCTGGGCGCTGGCAGAAACCTCGTTCAAATTCCACGCCTCGTGTCGCCATACGCATCCGGCAGCCGATGCGCTGTTGCAGGTGATGAAGGTGCATAGGCTTAGTGCTGCCGACATCGACACAGTGATATGCCATGTGCATAAAGCGGCCATCGATGTGCTAGGACCCGTGGTCAATCCACGTACCGTACATCAGGCCAAGTTTTCCATGGGTACGGTATTGGCACTGGTGGCGCAGTTCGGTTTTGCGGGTCTGACGGAATTTGATCAGCACTTCAATGCTGCTGCCACGGCGGCTTTCTGCCAGCGCGTGAGCATGACACTGGATGAGGAAGTGGATACCGCCTATCCGGTGCGCTGGATAGGCAAAGTCACAGTGATTACAACAGATGGCCGGGCGCTGCACGGGCGCGTGGATGAGCCTAAGGGCGACCCGGGTAACACCCTGTCGCGCCCCGAACTGGAAGACAAAGCCCGGCGGCTGGCAGCATTTTCTGGCGGTGCGAATACGCTTGAGATCACGCGCTTGATTCAGTTGGCATGGACGCTGACTGAGCAGCAAACCATCGGTCGTTTGCTCTAATCGTGCAATGATCAAATAATCATGATGAATAATGTGCAGGGGGGTGTCATTCAGCGCTCGTTTTTGTTTGTCCCCGGCAACCGGCCGGAGCGCTTTAACAAAGCACTGGATTCAGGTGCAGATGCGATCATCATTGACCTGGAAGATGCTGTGGCAGCCGAAGAGAAAGCTGCGGCTCGCACAGCCCTGATGCAGGCTGCGTTTACTTGGCCGCATGTATTGGTTTATGTACGCATCAATGCGGTAGACACACCCTGGTTTGCAGATGACTTGAAGGTGTTGCGGCATGCCGGGATTCGTGGTGTTTTTTTGCCGAAAGCCGAGCATGCCGAAGAGATAGCGCGAGTGCGTGCGCATACTGCATGCTGCGTCATCCCGATCATTGAAACGGCGACAGGGTTGTGCCATGCACAGGAAGTTGCGCGGGCCAGCGGCGTTGAACGGCTGGCCTTTGGCTCGATGGATTTTCAGCTGGATCTGAATTGTGACGGTAGCGATACGGCGTTGCTTTATGCACGCTCGCAACTCGTGGTGGTTTCGCGGTGGTGCGGTTTATTGGCACCCATTGATGGCGTGACGCTGGCAATGGACGATGAAGCGCGCGTGGCAGCGGACGCGCGCCATGCCAAGTCGCTCGGCATGGGAGGTAAATTGTGCATTCATCCGCGACAGGTTGGCGCAGTTAATATGGCCTGGCAGCCAACGCCAGAAGAAATTATCTGGGCGCGTAAAGTACTTGCCGCAAGCGATGCGGCGGGTACCAATGTGGTCGCGGTGGACGGCGTGATGATCGATCGGCCCATACTGCTTAAGGCGCAGCGGATAATTTCACGATCGCAGGGCATCGCTGGTGTTTGAACGAGTAACGGCCAAACTATTTTTTTGCTGTGCAGTTGCAATGCAGTAGGTCAGTGTTTAAGAAAAATCATAAAACCAAGATTAAAAGGGGATACAAAATGAAATTGGATAGCCAGCCTATATTGGGGATTGTTGCCAGCGTGTTTGCTGTCAGTGCTTCGCTGTGGATATCGGTGTTATTCTCGCCAGATGCCATGCTCACCTGGGTCAGTTTGATTTTGGTCGCCATGGTGCCTATGCAGATGGTGATCGGTTTGGCGTGGGGCAGTCAGCATCCCGCCGCGATTGCCGCCATGCCAACGTTCATGCGCGGCGTCGCTTTTTCTTTGTTGATGGCGACAGTGGGTGCGCTGGTGGCTTACATTGCATATACCACTGTGGGTGGGAGTATCAGTCCGCCCACGCCGTTTGTGAACATGTTTTTGATCTTGGCTGTGCCGGTGACTTTGATGCTGATTATTCCCTTTCAGCGCTGGCCTTTTACCGCGTTGCTAGGCGATAAGCCGGTCGCCATAGGTTTTGCGCTCCTGGTAGCGGCATATGGTCTGGCGTGGGTTTTGTATCAACTGTTGTTTGATTTTGGTTTCTTGCAGCAAGCGCCTTTTTATCAAGCTGCGCTTGATCCGCATGGCAAATTCGTTGCGTGGCTGCCGCTGACTGCCGGCTTGAGCATGGTGGTCGGTATTTTGTCACTGGTGTTGCTCGACTTTTGGCCGCTGTCGCTGCTGGCGCAAAAATTTCCTGCAATGGGCAAGCAACCTTTCTTCGGTTTGGCTGCCAGCGTGCTGATCGTTTTGATAGCGGCTGGTTTATGGTGTGTGTTTGATGTGCCCCATGGCATGGATGTGGTTGCCTTTATGGTTCGCGTCGGGGTATCGATGATTTTTGGTATTTTCATTGTGCTCGTCATGTTTGAAGGTGCGCCGTTTGTGCGTTTGCCGCAGCCCTGGCGCGGCTTGGTGTTGATATCCGCTGCGGCATTCTTGGCGGTAGGTTTGCACGCGCTGTATCGTGCTGTGGCGGTGAGTCGCTTTGGCCTGCCAGGTGGTGCTCCAGGCTATGCGCTCGAACTTTGGCTGGCAACGAGCATGTTGGCAATCACTTTCCCACTCATGGTCGCCTTTGCCAGCTTTTTCAATTTCTGGCCATTGCGCAAGTCTGCCTAGTCAACGAGGTGACTTGAAAAATCGGCGCTGGTGATACGGCACGCTGAATGGATTTGCAAGCGGTAGTGCAGTGGTCGGGCCTAACCATAATCTTGTTTGAGGTTAGCGGAGGAGAGGTGATTTATGCCTTTTAATCCGCTTGTTCATGCGCGGGTTCATGTTATGCTCTCAATTTAGGGTGCTTGACACTTAATATGTTGATCGGTTAACTTTTTTAAGTACATGTTTTCATGGTGAGACTTATCTGCTGTGATGCCGCTGGATTTTTAAATACTTGATCAGGGTTTCATGCAGGGTTTAACAAGGTTGGTAAGCTTGATTTTTTAGGGGGTAAATGATGCTGAGAATTGATATGGGTTTTCGCAGTTTGATGGGGGGGGCAGCCCGCTATTTCTTGATGGCCGTAGCTGCGATGCTGCTGGTGGGTTGCGCGACAGATAAAGAATTTGCGCCTGCACCCGTAACTGCTGCTACCAGCGATTACAACTATCACATTGGCCCGGGCGATACCGTCAATATCGTGGTTTGGCGTAATCCTGAGTTATCCATGTCTGTGCCTGTTCGCCCAGACGGCAAACTTGCTGCGCCGCTGATCGAAGATTTGCCTGCGTTGGGTAAAGACCCTACTACCCTGGCGCGTGATATTGAGAAGGCGCTGGCAAAGTTTATTCGTGATCCTGTGGTTACGGTCATTGTTACCCAGTTTGTGGGGCCTTACAGTGAGCAGATTCGCGTTGTTGGCGAAGCCGCCAAGCCACAAGTGCTGTCTTACAAGCAGAAAATGACGTTGCTCGATGTCATGATTGCCGTGGGTGGCGTAACGGATTTTGCTGATGGCAATGGGGCAACGATTCTGCGCTTAGCGGAAGGCAACAAGCAATATAGCGTGCGGATCAAAGATCTCATCAAGCGGGGCGATGTATCGGCGAACGTTGAGATGAAGCCGGGCGATATTTTGATAATTCCGCGCAGCTGGTTTTGATCGGCATAAAGGGTTTCGTTAATGGATGAGGTTGTCCGGCAGATACGTATTGCATTACGCGGTATGTGGTCGCATCGCTGGCTTGGCGTTGCGGTTGCTTGGGTTGTGGGGGTGGTTGCGGGCGTAGCAATTTTTGTCACCCCAGATCAATACGAGGCCTCGGCACGAATCTATGTTGACACCGATTCTGTTCTCAAGCCCTTGTTATCCGGCCTGGTTGTACAGGGAAATACAGAGCAGAAAATTGCAATCTTGAGCCGAACGCTTATCAGTCGTCCAAATGTGGAAAAGCTGATTCGCATGGCTGATTTGGACTTGGGTCTGAAGTCGGTAAAAGACAAGGAATCGCTGATTGACCACGTGATCGGCACATTGAGGATTAAAAGTGTCGGGCGCGACAATCTTTATCTTATTGAATATCGCGATCCTGTTCCGGAGACAGCCCGTAAGGTAGTTAGCTCGCTGACGACTATTTTTGTTGAGTCCGGACTGGGGGGGAACCGGAACGATTCGGATTCGGCGCGCAAGTTTATTGATGAGCAAATCGGTGTTTATCAGAAAAAGCTTGAAGTAGCGGAAGGTCTTCTGAAAAAATTCAAGCTTGATCATATTGAAGCGCAGCTTGATAGTGAAAAAGATGGCGGTGGACGCTTGAGTGATTTGAGTAATCAGCTCAGCCAGGCTCGCCTTGAGTTGCGCGAGGCTGAAAATGCCCGTACTTCATTACGCCAGCAGATTATTGGCACAGGTGGTGTCGGGGGTGATTCAGGAATTATTTCCGTGCCTGAAATTGATGGCCGTATTGATGCCATGAAGCAAAATTTGGACGTGCTATTGCAGAAGTTTACGGAAGACTATCCCGATGTTCGTGGTGCGCGGCGCGTCATCAAGGACCTGGAAGAACAAAAGAAGCGCGAAATTGAATCACGTCGCAAGCAGGCAGCCAATAATGTGTCCTCTTTGACCAACAGTGATTCGGTTTCCCCCCAGCTTAAGGCGGCGCTTGTTACGGCCGAGTCGCAGATTGCATCCCTTCGCGCCCGTGTCGCTGAATATGAGGCGCGTTACGCGCGCGCCGTTGGAGAGGTCAAGCGCTTGCCTCAAGTGGAGGCTGAGTATGCTCAGCTTAACCGTGACTACGGCATTCTTAAAAAGAATTATGACGACCTTGTTCAGCGTCGTGAATCTGCTTCTATATCCGAGGGCATGTCTTCGGTTTCCAGTGTTGCCGAGTTTCGGTTAATTGATCCGCCACGTGTGTCATCCCAGCCTGTTGCGCCGAATCGGACAGCTTTGCTGCCTTTGGCTTTGCTTGCGTCGCTTGCCGCAGGATTTTTTGCCTGCTTTGTTGCGAATCAAGTGCGACCGACATTCTCGGATGCACGGACGCTACGCGAGCTAACCGGCCTGCCCCTTCTAGGGGCGGTTTCTCGCTTGAATACGCTGGCAGACAAGCTTCGCGAGCGCAGAGACAGGGTGAGGTTCATAGGTGGGGTCAGCTCTCTTGCCGCCGCATACGGTGTAGCTATTTTCGTATCATTCGTTATGGTTTCGCGGGCGACGTGAAAAATATGGACATTATTGAACAAGCCGCTAAACGCCTTGCTGAGCTTCGTCAGTCAGGCATTGACGTTCCAGGTAACCCTGTAGCGGCTATCCCCGAGGCAACTGCGATTGCTTCAGAGCAATCCGGGGCGCGGTCCGTTGAGAAGAGCTTGCCGCCGCCAGTTTTAAGCGCTGAACCCGCGGTGCGTGTGCCTGCAGTTGGAACTTCTCGCCATACGGATTTTGACATGGTGGCATTGGCTGGCCGTGGCATTGTCACGCCAGAAACAGCACGCTCTCAACTTGGCTCTGAATTGCGGGTGCTTAAACGGCCCCTATTGCAAAATGTGTTGGGCAAAGGTGCGGCACGTGTCAAAAATGGCAACTTGATCATGATTACAAGTGCTGTGCCAGGTGAAGGCAAGTCGTATCTTGCCGCGAATTTGGCGATGAGTCTTGCGATGGAGCTGGATCATACGGTGCTGCTCGTTGATGCGGACGTTGAACGACCGTCCTTGCCTAGAGTGCTGGGTTTTGAGGATGGGAAAGGGTTATTGGATGTTTTGTTGGATAGCCAGCTAGATCTGAGTCAGGTTATTCTGCGAACAAATATCGAAAAACTTTCTATCTTGCCCGCAGGGACCCATCACCCGCGCGCGACTGAACTGTTAGCCAGCGCGGCGATGAACAAGCTGCTCGCTGAGATGGCACAGCGCTATCCTGATCGCATTATTATTTTTGATTCCCCGCCGCTGCTGGTAACCACCGAAGCACGGGTGTTAGCCGGGCACATGGGACAAGTGATTCTTGTTGTCAGAGCGGATAGTACAAGTCACGCGGAGGTCAAGCATGCGGTTGCGGCTTTGGAGATTTGTCCTGTGAAAATGGTCGTGTTAAACCAAACTACTGGCCATTTTGATGGCCATGGCTATGGATACGGCTATGGGTATGGTTACGGGGCAAAGGCAGGCGATCAGCCCCAGGATAATGACTACCGTGGGTAGGGTTTTTTTGTGACCACAATGATTAAAAATCGGTTCAATGCATGCGTAAACCGCAGGCAGAGCAGTGTATCCGTTGCTGGCGTGCGTATCGCCCTGGGGCTGGGGTTGGCAATTTGCGGAATAAATAACGGAGTGGCCCAAGTGGATTCGGCAGCGAGTGATGACACCCCCGGCTTAATGGTTTCCGGAATTCCGGCTTGGCGAATCGTACCTTCCATTTCAACCGATCTTACCTATACAGATAACGTAAGGCTGGTAAGTTCGGGTAAGCAAAGTGATCTGGTGACACGCTTGGGCCCAGGTATTCTGGTCGAGGGGCGAGGCGGGCATGTCACGGGCAGTTTTGATTTTCGTTGGCAACAATATGCTTATCTTAATGATAGCCAGCGCAATAATCAGCAAAAGTCACTTAATGCAAACGGCAAACTCGAATTGATTGATCAATGGTTGTTTATTGATGGTCGAGGCTCAATATCGCAGCAGCCTATATCCGTCTTTGGCACCCAGAATGTGAACAATGATCTGGCTAATGCCAATCGTACTGAAACTTCCACTTACCAGTGGTCGCCCTATATTCAGGGTCGGTTGTGGAGTGCGGTTGATTACACGTTACGGTATACCGGGTCGCGAACAAAATCGGCTGAGGGGGAATTGTCTGTCGGATCAGGGAACAATTCACGCGCATGGAGTGGACGACTGGCAGGAGATACCACATTGTCAAGCCTGAGCTGGTCCGTTGATTTGCAGCGCCAGCAACAAGATCGCAGTACAGCAAGGAATACCGAATCAAAACGAATAGCCGGCTCTCTGCAGTATCGTATTGATCCCCAGGTGCGCCTGAATGCCACACTGGGGCGTGAATCAGATAACTTTGGCAGCACGCAATCCCAATCACGCATGGTGCGGGGGTTCGGTGTCGAATGGGCACCCACTGAGCGTACAAACGTTACCTTGAATAAAGAAAAGCGTTCTTTTGGTGACAGTTACACGGCAGACTTCAAACATCGGACAGCGCTGACGGCATGGAGTCTTTCACAAAGCAAAAACATAAATACTCCCAGCGATCAGCTCTTAAATACCGCTCTAAACTCAGCTTTTGATCTGCTTAACTTGCAGCTTGCCTCAACAATTCCGGATCCCGTTACCCGTGCTCAGCAAGCTAATTTATTACTTCAGCAATCAGGGATTCCTGCGAACGCGCAAGCGTTTGGCACACTGGTTACCTCGCGAATTTATATATCGCGCCGCCGGGAAGCATCATTTATTTTGACAGGGGCTACCAATATCGTCACGCTATCTGCGGATCGCAGTGATAACCAGTCTCTCGGAACCGGTGGCGTGATTGCCGACGATTTTTCGCTCAGCCCTGACATTCAGCAAACAGGTTTCACCGCAAGCTGGGCGCACAAACTTACCCCTGATACGGCAATTACCCTGAATGGTCGTCGCTCGCGTAACACCGGATCTACAGCTAATCTTGAGACACGATTAAATTCCTTGTCATTGTTGTTGACGACAAAACTCGGGGCGCAAACCTCAGCGACTGTGGGCTTGCGTCGGACACATTCGGGCGCGGATAGTGCGACGGCCAACAGTTACGATGAGCAGGCGTTAACAGGCTCACTGTTAGTTACATTCTAGTTTAAGTATGTATGAGGCTTACTACGGGTTAACGGTTAGGCCTTTTCAGCTTAACCCGGATCCTTCGTTTTACTTCGATAGCACTCAGCATCGACGCGCCAGAGCTTATCTGGAGTATGGGGTTCATCAAAACGAGGGGTTCATTGTTGTCACCGGAGAGATTGGTGCCGGCAAGACAACCATCGTACGCGGCTTACTTGAAGCGCTGGATAAAGAGAAGGTGATTGCCGCGCAACTGGTCAGCACCCAGCTCGATGCGGACGATATGCTGAGAATGGTTGCTGCTGCCTTTGGTGTCCATGGCAAGAGTGGGACAAAAGCAGACCTGTTGCTGTCACTTGAAGCTTTTTTGGTTGATATAGCGCGGCAGGGCAAGCGTTGCTTGTTGATTGTTGACGAAGCGCAAAACTTGACGCCACGCGCCGTTGAAGAGCTTCGCATGCTGTCGAACTTTCAATTCGAATCGCACGCCTTATTGCAGAGTTTTCTCGTGGGTCAGCCCGAGTTTCGGATGATCTTGCTTGGCCCGCAGATGGAACAGCTGCGCCAGCGAGTCATTGCTGCCTGCCATATTGGGCCACTGAGCGCCATCGAAACCCAGGAATATATTCAGCATCGTATTAAATGCGCCGGATCAACAGGCGATCCGCAATTTGAAGGCGCCGCCTATGCAGCGATTCACCGGGCGAGTGCAGGCATACCTCGGCGCATCAATGGAATCTGCGATCGACTTTTGCTGGCAGGATTTCTTGCAGATAAAAAAATATTCAGTAAAGAAGATGTTGATGATGTTGCTTCTGAAATTAACGATAGCGCCTTTATGACCGGTGTTGCCGGAGTGACAGATGCGCCTAATTCGTCAAATACAGCCGCATTAAGTGCCCCCAGTGCTTTTGCTGATGATTTTTCTGCGATTGATTTTGGCGAGTTGACGCTTGATGCTTCTGTGGCGGCGGAAACAGATCGTTTGCTTAACGATATGAGCAAGCGTCGAGTAGTTGATCGATTGGTAAGGATAGAACGGAGTTTGCTACGTCTGGAACAAAGTAATTCGCTGATTCTGCGCACATTGCAAAAACTGATTGAGAAAATCAGGCCGAGTAGCGATAAAAATACCGTAAAACAATGATTACCAATGCGCTGACTATTGATGTTGAAGATTATTTTCAGGTCTCGGCGTTTGCTGCCCATATTGATCGTGCTGACTGGGATCAGTGTGAGTGTCGCGTGGTGCGTAACATTGACCGTATTCTGCACATGCTCGATGAACGAGATGTTAAAGCCACATTTTTTACCTTAGGCTGGATTGCCGAGCGATATCCTCAGATAGTTCACGCCATTGTGGCAGGCGGACATGAGTTGGCCAGTCATGGCTATGGGCACCAGCGGGTGAGTGACCTTGACGCCGAAGGTTTTTTGGCCGATATCACCCGTGCTAAAAATATTTTGGAAGCTATTGGCGGCACACCAGTGATCGGCTACCGAGCTCCCAGTTTTTCGATCGGCGCAAGCAACCGTGATTGGGCTTTTGAGTGTCTGGCGCAAGCCGGATATCGCTATAGTTCGAGTGTTTATCCTGTCAAGCATGATCACTATGGCATGCCGGACGCCCCGAGATTCGCTCATGCGGCGCATCCTTTATTGATTGAAGTCCCCCCCACCACAGTGCGGGCGTTTGACCGCAATTGGCCGGCCAGTGGGGGGGGATATTTCAGGTTGATGCCCTACGCGCTATCTCGTCGGCTAATTGCGCGCGTCAATAAAACGGATTGCCAGGCGGCCGTATTTTATTTTCATCCATGGGAACTGGATAAAGAGCAACCGCGCATTCCGGGGCTTAGTGTCAAGACGCGATTTCGCCATTACGTGAATATTCACCGCATGGAAAACCGGCTCAAATGTCTTTTGAAAGATTTTCAATGGGGTCGCATGGATCACATATTTCTTTCCGCATGACACAAATCAATAGCCGAGCATCGGACATCACGCCAGCCCCGAATCATCTGCAGGTAAAGTACTTGGAGAATGGCGCTGAGATCATCAGCCAGTGGGAATCTTACGTTGCCAAGGCCCCCGGGGCGACATTTTTTCATCGTGCCGGTTGGCAAGCCATTTTGCGCAAGGTGTTTGGTCATCGCACATTTTTTCTTTACGCCGAGCGTAATGGTGTCATTGAAGGAGTGCTACCCCTGGCGCAGATTAAAAGCCTGTTATTCGGCAATTCCTTGATAGCGCTGCCATTTGCCGTATATGGAGGTGTTGTTGCCGATACCACTGAGGCGGCTGCTGCCCTTGAGGCCGAGGCCGAACGGCTGGCACAAGAACTCGGTGTTGCCCATTTGGAATATCGCAACGTGCAGCCACGCCACCCTGAATGGCCTACGCAGGATTTGTATGTAACCTTCCGTAAGGAAATCACAGCGGACGATGAAGCCAACATGCTAGCCATTCCGCGCAAGCAGCGGGCAATGGTTCGCAAAGGAATCAATAATAAGTTATGTGCTGAATTCGATACGACGGCAGACCGTTTTTTTGCCTTGTTTGCGGATAACGTGCATCGGCATGGCACGCCCGCCATGCCCAAGCGCTATTTCGAGGCCTTGTTGCGCGAGTTTGGCAAAGACTGCGAAATCCTCACCGTCGTCGATCCGGCGGGCGCGCCGCTGAGCAGTGTTTTGAGCTTCTATTTCCGTGACGAGATTTTGCCGTATTACGCAGGAGATGCCGAGCGCGCCCGCGACTTTGCCGCGAATGATTTCAAATATTGGGTGCTGATGTGCCACGCAGCGCAATGTGGCATCAAGGTGTTTGACTACGGGCGCAGCAAAGTCGGTACGGGGCCGTATTCGTTCAAGAAAAACTGGGGGTTTGAGCCGCAACCCTTGCACTATGAATATCGTCTCTACAAGCGAGATGGCATTCCGCAAAACAACCCGAATAATCCCAAATATAAAATGATGATTGAGGCTTGGCGGCGAATGCCACTGTCCTTGGCCAATTTTCTTGGCCCCTTCATCGTGCGTAATCTCGGTTGACGCGGCATGGCCAAGTTGCTCTATCTCGTGCATCGTCTGCCTTATCCGCCTAACAAAGGCGATAAGGTGCGCTCTTACAACCTGCTGAAGCACTTGGCGCAACGTCACCAAATCTACCTCGGCACCTTCATCGACGATCCTGCAGATGCCGCCTATCTGGATACCGTGCGTGCCTTGTGCGCGGACATGTATGTTGCCCGTTTGTCACCCGGGTTAGCCAGGCTGCGCAGTCTGTCAGGCTTGCTCAGTGGTGAGGCACTCTCGCTGTCGTACTACCGAGACCGTGGCTTGCGTGACTGGATTTTTGCTACCCGTGCGCGCGAGTCAATTGATGGCGCGGTGATATTTTCATCCGTCATGGCGGACTACATTCCGGATATGGATCAGTTACCCACGCTGGTCGATTTTGTTGATATGGATTCCGCCAAGTGGACGCAATACGCTACCACCCACCGCTGGCCCTTATCCTGGATTTATCAGCGTGAGGGCCGGCAGCTACGGCGCTTTGAGCGCGATGTCGCGCGGCGTGCGCGCCGCTCCTTTTTTGTGACCGAGGCTGAAGTTGCGCTCTTTCAACAAGCGGCACCCGAATGCGCAGATCGTGTCGAAGCGATGTGCAATGGGGTGGATGCCGATTTTTTTTCACCGGACCATGCGCTTGCTTCGCCTTATGCAGCAGGCGAAATACCTATCGTCTTTACCGGCGCGATGGATTACTGGCCGAATGTCGATGCCGCCATTTGGTTTGCCGCAGCGGTATTGCCTGCGCTCCGCCGACACCATCCATCGCTGCGTCTTTATGTCGTCGGGCGCAGCCCGGATGCGGCCGTTCAAGCGTTGGCGGCAGATTCTGCCGCAGGCATTGCGGTCACTGGTACGGTCGACGATGTGCGGCCTTACATTGGGCACGCCGCCGTGATTGTGGCACCGCTGCGCATCGCACGAGGCATTCAGAACAAAGTGCTGGAAGCCATGGCCATGGCGAAAGCCGTTGTTGCCTCAACCACTTGCGCCGAACCCATAGATGCCGAGTCGGGCACAGAGCTTCTGTGTGCTGCAACAGCCGAAGACTATATTGCGCACATTAACGCTTTGCTGGCAGCGCCTGCCATTGCGCAGCGTATCGGTGTAGCAGCGCGTGAGTGTGTTTTATCTCGCTATAGCTGGCATGCGCATTTATCGCAGATTGATCGTTATATCGAGGAGCCTGCCCTATGAACGCCGCCTCACCAGCGCTGACTTTTCAATGGCGTGCCGCCTTGCTCGCTGTCATGTTGACGATGGCCGTGATTGTCGCTATTTATCGGGAAACTGCTTTTGGGATGGTCGCGATCTGGTGGCGATCCGAAACCTTTACGCATGCTTTTCTGGTTGCCCCTATCAGCCTGTGGCTCATTTGGGAAAAGCGCAAAGTGCTGGCGCGGTTTCAGCCGCAACCTTCTTTATGGCTTGCCCTGCCGCTGTTGGTTTTGGCCTTTGCCTGGCTGCTTGGCGAGTTGGCCGCTGTCAATGCGGTGACGCAACTGGCATTCACTGCCATGCTGATTCTCGCGGTGCCCCTGGTAATTGGAATCCCCGCCGCGCGGCAGATACTCTTTCCCTTGTGCTTCCTGTTTTTTGCCGTGCCGATCGGTGAATTTGTCATGCCCAAGTTCATGGAGTGGACAGCCACCATGACCGTGCTGGGTTTGCGCGCGTCCGGTGTACCCGTCTTTCAGGAAGGGCTGCAATTTGTCATTCCCTCCGGTCGCTGGTCGGTGGTTGAAGCCTGTAGTGGTGTGCGTTATTTGATCGCCTCGCTCACTGTCGGCACGCTCTTCGCCTATCTCAACTATCGCTCGCTCAACCGCCGGCTGATCTTCGTTGCTGTTTCCATTATCGTCCCGATTATTGCCAACTGGATTCGTGCCTACATGATTGTCATGCTCGGCCATTTTTCCGGTAACGAACTGGCCGTTGGTGCTGATCACCTGATTTATGGCTGGGCTTTCTTTGGCATTGTCATTCTGGTCATGTTTGCCATCGGCATGCGTTGGCGCGAAGATGATGACGCCACGGATCAGATGGCTGAAACGGTGGCTGCATCAGCTGTCGCCAAGCCTAAAAGCCATGGCACCCCGCAGAGTTTTGTCATGGCCACGCTGCTCGTGCTGAGTATTGCGCTGTTGCCCTATGGTTCGCTCAAGGTGCTGGATGCACAAAGTCGCGGGGCAGCGCCCACCCTTTCTGTCCAGGCGTTGGCAACGGGCGGTTGGGTCCAGGAAGCACAAGCACTCAGCACCTGGCAGCCTGCTTTTGCCAATCCTTCAACCATTGAAATCGCGTCCTTTAGTCGGGGCGCCCGACATGTCGGCGTGCATATTGCCTACTACCGGCATCAAGGCTATGGCCGCAAGCTCATCAGTTCAGAAAATGTGCTGGTAAAAAGCGGCGATGAAAACTGGCTGCAGCTTGAGCAGGGTTCGCATTCCGTCATTTTGACGGGGAAAAATCTCATCGTGCGGAGCGCGCAGTTAAAACAGCAGAGCACGCTCACCGCCGAGCCCGTGCGGCTGCGCGTCTGGCAGTGGTACTGGATTGACGGCCAGCTGACCAGCAGCGATCATCTTGGCAAGCTTTGGCTTGCCTTGGCGCGGCTACGCGGCCATGGGGACGACTCCGCTGCCGTCTTTGTTTATGCCCGAGAAGACTTGTCCGGCGGAGCAGACGCCGCGCTGGAAAAATTCCTTGCCGATACGGGGCCGGGGTTTAACACGTTGTTTGAGCAGGCACGGCATGCACGTTGATTTACGGTAAGCCATGAAAATTCTCTACCACCACCGCACCGCATCCAAAGATGGCCAAGCCGTGCACATTGAAGAAATGATCGCCGCCTTGCGTGCCCAGGGGCATGAAGTCCGCGTGGTGGCGCCCGCAGTGAGCCATGCCGGGCAGATGGGCGAAAATGTCGGCTGGGTGCATCGCTTGCGCAGCGCCTTGCCCAATGCGCTGTATGAATTGTTCGAACTCAGCTACAGCCTCGTGGCTTATCGTCGTCTGGCACAGGCTGCAAAAGCGTTTCAGCCGGATGTGATCTATGAGCGCTACAACCTTTATTTGCTCGCTGGCGTGCTGCTCAAGCGGCGCTTGCGCATTCCGCTGTTGCTGGAAGTGAATGCCCCGCTGGTATTTGAACGCTCCCAGCACAGTGGCGGGCTGGCGCTGCCGCGTCTGGCTCGCTGGGCTGAAGGTCTGGCCTGGCGCAGTGCGGACATTGTGTTGCCTGTGACCCAAGTGCTCGCAAGCCATGTCAGAGCCTACGGTGTGGTGGATGCGCGCATCACGGTGATTCCTAATGGCATCAATCGCGCCCATTTCGCCGCCGCACCAGCGCCGACTTTTGCCAAGGCGCAACGCGGTCTTAGCGGCAAGCTCGTGCTGGGCTTTACCGGCTTTGTGCGCGAATGGCATGGCGTGGATCGTGTCATTCGCTGGATGGCAACGCCTGCTGCGCCAGGCAATGTGCATTTGGCGATTGTGGGTGATGGCCCGGTACGCCATGATCTGGAGGGCTTGGCGAAACAACTCGGATTGAGTGATCGTGTCACGTTTACCGGCGTGATACACCGTGACCAGGTGCCCGATTGGGTCGCCGCTTTTGACATCGCCCTGCAACCCGCCGTGGTGCCTTATGCCTCGCCGTTGAAGCTGATGGAATATCTTGTGCTGGGCAAGGCCATCATTGCGCCACGAACCCCGAATCTGCGCGAAGTGTTAACCGATGGCGAAAACGCACTCCTGTTCGATGCCGATGAATCTGCCGGTTTTGAGCAGGCCTTGAGCCGCTTGTGCACAGAGGATGTCTTGCGCGACAAGCTAAGCTCAGGCGCGCGCGACACCATCGAGGCACTGGATTTAACCTGGGACGGCAATGCCCGTCGCGTGGTGGGTTTAGCTGCTAGCCTAATCAGCCGAACAAGCGCCACACGGCTGCAACGAGGGGCTTGACGTTGTCCGCAGCCAAGTCTTGTCATGTGGTTCATCTGGTGTACCGGTTTGCCACCGGTGGCCTGGAAAATGTCATCGTTCAGCTCATCAACGGGCTGCCGCATCAGTCGTTTCGGCATACGGTCGTTGCCTTGACCGAGGCCGACCCGGCGTTTGCCGCACGCATCACGCGGCCCGATGTCGAAGTCATTTCCCTCGACAAACGCCCCGGCCAGCCCTTTGGGCTGTATCCCGGGGTCTATCGCCTGTTGCGCCGGCTCAAGCCCGATGTGCTGCACAGTTGCAATCTGGCCGCGATGGAGTTTGCCCCGCTGGCCGCATTGGCGCGCATCCCGTTACGTGTGCATGCCGAGCACGGCTGGGACATGGGCGAACTGGGCGGCAGCAATGCGCGTTACCGGTTTTTGCGGCGGCTTTACAAACCCTTCGTGCATGAATTCATCGCCGTGGCCGAGCCGCAAAAAGATTATCTGCAGCACAGCATCGGCGTTGCGCCCCAACATCTGCATGTTATTCCGAACGGTGTGGATACCGAGCGTTTTCGCCCTCGTCAAGATAATGACGCGCTGCCGGTTGGCTTTCCGTTTCGGCACGGTGAGCATTGGGTTATCGGCACTATCGGTCGTCAGGCGCCAGTTAAAAATCCGCTCTTGCTGGTGGGAGCTTTTATTCAATTAGCACAGTCGCGCGCACCAGGCACTGAAACCATGCGGCTGGTCATGGTCGGCGAAGGTCCGTTGCATGAAGCAATCGCACAACGCATTGCTGAGGCAAATATCGCGGACAAGGTGTGGTTAGCCGATGTGCGTGCCGATATTCCTGAACTATTGCGCGCGATGGATTGCTTTGTGTTGCCTTCCTTGTCGGAAGCAACCTCATGCACGCTGCAAGAAGCCATGGCCACCGGTCTGCCAATTATTGCCACCCATGTGGGAGGCAATGCCGCGCTGCTGGAAAATGGTCGGCATGGCAGTTTAGTGCCTTCAAAGGATGCATCAGCGCTGGCAGCTGAGTTATTGAAACAGTATGGCTTGCGTGCTGAGGGCGATCATCTGGCTGCCAGAGCATCCATCATCCAGCGCTACGGGCTGGATGATGTGCTGGTGCGTTACGGTGCCTTGTTTGGCGGGGTGTTGCAGCACCAGACACAACCTGTTAATTCTGTTTAAAGGTAAAGGCGACTGTGAAACGCTTGAAGATACTCATGCTGACCCGGCTCTTCCCGAGCCAGGCATTCCCGGCTTTCGGCACTTTCTGTATAGAGCGCGCCAAGGCGTTGGCTGTCCATGCGGATGTCCGTGTGATGGTACCCACACCCTATTATCCCAAGTGGCTGCCAGGAAAAGAAGACTGGAAAAAATGGACCCGCGTTGAACGCCAAGGCACAGTAGAAGGAAATATCCGCGTCACCTATCCGCGTTACACATCGGTGCCGGGTACAGCCACCTGGTTGCAGGGAGTCACCATGGCGCGCAGTGCGCGCCGCGATCTTGAATCAAACTATGGTGGCTGGCAGCCCGATGTGATTGATGGCCATTTTGCTTTTCCCGATGGTTATGCCGCTGTTCAGCTGGGGCGCAGTATCGACGTACCCGTGGTGGTGACCTGCCATGGGTCTGACCTGCGCCAATACCCGGGCATTCTCGTAGCAGGCGCCATGACGCGATGGACATTACGTCATGCTGATCGAGTCATCTCGGTCAGCTCGGATTTGATGCGCCGTAGTATCGAGCTCGGTTGCTCAACGGCAAGAGCGGTCTTTTTAACCAACGGTGTTGATCCCGCAAAATTTTCCGTGCGTGTGCAGAGTGAATGCCGTGCCCAATTGGGTTTGCCGCTGGATCGCAAAATAGGGGTGTATGTAGGCTTTCTGATTGACCGCAAAGACCAATCGCTGATTCTGCGAGCGCTGGTTGAGTTGCGTCGGCAGGGCAAAACTGTTCCTCTCATAGTGCTGGTGGGCGATGGCCCCAATCGGCAACGGATTGAGGGCGAAGTGGTCGCCCTCGGATTGCAAAATGATGTGATCCTGACCGGCCAGCGTCGCCATGATGAGGTGGCATTGTGGATGGGGGCGGCTGATTGGCTATTGCTCTCCAGCAGCTCCGAAGGCTGGGCCACGGTGTATTTTGAAGCCATGGCTTGCGGTCGCCCGGTGCTGACCTCCAATGTCAGTTCAGCCAACGATGCCATTAATCAACCTGCGTATGGCAGCGTGGTTGAGCCGCGCACTGCGGCGGCTTTTGCTGCGGCGATGCAAACTGCGGCACAAACAACCTATGATGAAAATGCAATACGGCACTATGCTGAACAAAACAGTTGGGAAAAATGGGCTGATAATGCAATGCAGTTATTCACCCGCATTGTTAAAAGGTAATCGCTATGCCCCGTCTGGATTGCGTGGCGTGTTTTTTTGAGGTGTAACCATGGAAGCTTTGTTGCTGACGCTGGATGTGATCAGCCTGATTTTTTTATGTCTTGGTGTGCTGCGGGTTTCGCGTAGCGACAATCCAGAAGACATGGGATTGTTTGCCTATTCAGTCACGCGAGTGCGCAAAGAAAAGAAAACCTTTGTCGATCAAGGGGCACCGCGTGCGTGACCTGATGTTTCTTGGGGCCTTTCTGGTTCTGCTGCCATTGGCATTCCGCAATGCGTTTGTTGCCTACCTTGTCTGGGGCTGGACAGGGCTGATTGCCATCGAGAATTATCTTTTTGGCTTCATGATGCCGGTCCAGCTGAATCTGATCTTTGCCTTGATCACTTTCCTGATGATTTTTTTCAAGAAGGATACAGAACGAGGAACGTTCAGTACAAATGCCACGATAGTATTTTTAATCCTGTTTTTTTTACAAGGGAGTCTGTCTGCTGTGTTTGCTTATGGTAGCAACTCGCTTAACTGGGATTTGTATGACCGGTTCTGGAAAGAGTTGTTATTTGCCATGGCCATGCCTTTGGTGGTTGTCAAACGCTATCGAATCCATGCCTTTGTGCTGGTGATGTGCCTGGGTATGGGTTTCCACGGACTCATTGACGGCCTGAAGTTTTTCTCCAGTGGCGGTGCGCATCTTGTCAGGGGACTTGTGAAGTTTGGCGACAACAACCACTTTGCCGTCATGCTGGTGATGGCGATTCCACTGTTGCTTTACATGGCGAGTTACTCAAAAAATCGTTGGCTCAGGCTGGCCGCTCTCGCGGTAGCTATTATTACTATCGCGGCTGTCATTGGCACGCGTTCCCGTGGTGGGTTTGTCGCTATGGCAGCGGTGGGGCTATGGCTGGTGCTGACCAGCAGAAAAAGACTTCCTGCGCTGACCGTCTTCATTGCGGGGATTATTTTTGTCGTTGCGATTGCGCCTGCGGAATGGACGCAGCGCATGGAAACCATTCAGGAGGCGGATCAAGATACGTCGTTCATGTCCCGGGTAGAAGCCTGGCAAGTGAGCAGCGCCATTGCCTTGCATAATCCGCTGACAGGAGGCGGCTTTCATGCCGTTGCGACTCAATCAGTGTGGAATCAATTTCGCGGACAAAAAGGATTATTGGGGTTTGTTAATACGGGACTGAGTTCAGAAATTTACCGTGCAGCGCATAGTGTTTACTTTGAAGTCATGGGCGACATGGGCTTTTCCGGCTTTCTGATCTTTATGGGATTGCTGTTGAATGCATTGAAAAATGGCGTCCAGATTAGCAGGGTCGCGCGACAAGGCGGCCCTGAGCTTGAGTGGGCGATTGATCTTTCGCGGAGTTTGGCCGCTACCATTTTTGCGTTTCTGGTGGGCGGGCTGACCGTGAGCATTGCCTATACCGAGTTTATTTACATGGCGGTGATGCTCATGGAAATTCTAAAACAAGAGGTTCAGCGTAGCTTGAGTGAGCAAAGGGCGCGCAGTGAGGTTCAGGCGAGTGGGCTTAAGAATGTGCCGGCGAGTTCCCCCATTACCCTGTCTGCGGGAGCGAACTAGTGAACCTGATGCGTGATGTGCTGCAGGTGGTCGCACGCGGAAAACTTTCCGTGTTCCTGTTTCATAAGGTGCCTCCCTGCGCTGATCCGCTACTTTCCGGAGACCTCGGCGAGGCACAGTTTTCCCGCCTGCTTGATTTCATCAAGGAAATTTTTTGTGTTTTGCCACTGGGCGATGCCGTTCAGCATCTGCACGCCAACACACTACCACCGCTGAGTGCAGCACTGACATTCGATGATGGCTATCCCGAATGGCGTCACGGTGCAGCACGGGTGCTGGAAGAAAAATCCTTGCCCGCTACGTTTTTCATTACTACTGGCCAGTTTTTTGGTCGCCCCATGTGGAACGAACGGCTGGCGCACATTGTGCGCACCTGCACCGGGCCTGTGCTGGATACAAAAGGGATTCGCTTGCCACCGTTGCCGATGCAGACAAGTAAAGACAAGGCGAACGCCTTGCATGCACTGGAGTTTCATTTCAAATATTTACCCCCGATCATTCGAGATGAGTTTCTCGAGCAGCTCGAAACGCAGGTGGGGGTTTCCTCTTCGGGTGTTTCCGCAATGAGCGTTGACGATCTGGTGGCCATCAGTAACCGGGGCTTCGAGATTGGCGCCCACACGCTTGAGCATCCCATCCTTGGCTTGTGCGACGCCGATCGCGCGCGCAAAGAAATCGGGCAAACGCGCGAGATTCTGGAGGGGCTGATCAATAAACCAGTGACATCATTTGCCTACCCGAATGGTCATCCGGGTGTAGATTTTTCACCGCAGCATATTCAAATGGTCAAGCAGGCGGGTTATCGCTATGCAGTCACCACGCAATGGGGTGTGGCGGATAGCAAAACCTCGTCCTATCAAATTCCGCGCTTTACTCCCTGGGGCCCCTCGCGCCCGAAAATGGCGCTGCAACTTATCCGGAATTTCTATTCCCGGCCAGAGCATCTAAGGGAAATGGCGTAATGTCCGTGGCAAAAAATGTCTTGCGGAAGCTTCTGTATGGCGTGGGGATGTTCGGTCTTATCCATCGCCTGCGCAATCGCCACACGCTAACGGTGTTCATGTTTCATCGCGTGTTGCCCAAACAGTCTGCCGAATATCAAGCCGCTGAAAAAGAGTTCACATTTACTGTTGAAGGTTTTGGGCAGTGCCTCGATTTCATTCAGCGGCATTACGGTATCGTCTCGCAAGCCGATGTCACTGCCCACCTGAACGGTCAGCAGCGCTTGCCCCAATGCGCCGGGCTGATTACCTTTGATGACGGCTGGCGCGACACGCTAGTCCATGCCTTGCCCGAACTCAAAAAGCGCGCCTTGCCTGCCGTGCTTTTTCTGGCGACTGAGGTAGTTGATCTGCAAGCCAACGACTGGTGGCAAGATGTTCTGGTCGAACTTATCGCGCAAGAGGGTGGGCTAAGTCGCATGGAGTCCGCGATTGAGGCGCTGAGAGCGTCTGCGCTTGATCCAGATAAAAAGTCGGTGCTGGTGGGACGGCACCAACCCGCAGAAGACTACGCATTTCGTCTGCGTCGTGTAACAGCTACCTTGGCGGCGATGGATGAATCACAACGCCAGGCGATTTTGCAGCCGCTGGTTTCACGTTCGCCGGGCGCGCGGCAAATGCTCAACCGTGCCGATCTTGATTTACTCCGCCCGTGGATCACCATCGCCGGCCACGGACACAGCCATGCACCGCTCTCGCATCATCCACGTGCCCGTGACGATCTGGCCACTTGTCGGGCGCAACTGCAAGCCATCGACGGCGAAGACACGGTCATGTCATTCCCGCATGGCGCGTATGACCAAGCCACGCTTCAACAGGCGCAGGCGGCAGGGTATCAAGTGTGTTATTCAAGCGACCCGACGCTGGTCAATACTACTCGCAGCCGATCAACGCCAACCCCAGGGCAAACCCTGCTCGGGCGCATTCATATTCCGGAAAATGAATGGACATGCGATGAAAACGGCATCGCCGCTGAAAAGCTGGCAACGTTTGTTTTTTTTCGCACGATAGAACAATGACGTC